>JBOGJF010000371.1:0-3286 GCA_050747785.1 Vicinamibacteria bacterium | reverse complement strand
ATGCTGGCCGATCTCCCGGATGAAGGATCCGTCGGGAGCGAACTCGAAGAGCTGCGCGGCCTGCGGGGCGATGATATGACCCGGCGCGCCGGTACGTGAGTACACGAAGATGTGGCCCTTGGAGTTGACCGCGACCCCGGCGTTCTCACCGAGGTACAGGCCAGGCGGCATCTTCAGGAAGTTGGGAACGGAGTCGAAGGGAATCTCCTGGGCCGCGGTTTGGGCGAGAAGCGGCGAGGCCTGGGCGACCAGGATCAAAGCTATCCATACCAGCGAAATGATCGTGATACGTTTCATCTTGCTTCCTCCTTGTGTGTTGCTACATGCCCGAGAACTTGGGCTTACGTCTTTCGCGGAAGGCCGCGACTCCTTCCTTGGCGTCCTTGCTGCTCAAGATCGTTTCGACTTCGCGGCGGTGGAGGGCCGAAAGCTCGGTCAAGCCCTTGGGCGTCACAGCGCGGGCGTATTTTTTTAGCATGGTCAGAACAAGCGGGGCATTATCGGCGATACGTGTGGCGTAGTCCATGGCTGTATTCATGAGCTCGGCGCGCGGGACGACTTTGTTGACGAGACCCAGCTGGTGGGCGCGTTGCGCATCGATCGCATCGCCGGTGAGCATCAGCTCCATGGCGATCTTGTGGGGAATGCGGGAGACGAGAGAGCTAGCCCCGCCAATGGCGAGGCCGACCTTGGCTTCGGGAAAGGCGAACCGCGTGTCGTCGGCGGCGACGCAGATGTCTGAGTACTGGACCAAGCCCATCCCGCCTCCCAGGCAGTGACCAAACACCGCCGAGATGACGGGCTTCTCGATGTCGACAATCTGTCCGGGGATGGAGCGCCAGACCTCGAGCGAAGGGCTCTCCAAGTCGGCACCGACGCAGAACGCCCGGTCGCCGGCGCCGGTCAAGATGGCGACGCGGTCGTCGCTGTAGTTGAACCGTTGCCATGTCGCCTCGAGCGCCCCCCACATGTCGTCGTTCATGGCGTTGAGCTTGTCCGGGCGATTCAAGGTGATGACCGCGATCCGGTCCCTGGACTGGTAGAGAATGGTTTCGGGCGACAAGGCTTGCTCGCTCCCCGGGCGCGGCGATGATACCGGTTCGTTCGACGCGGATCAACGGCGTCGGTTTCTTGGCATCCGAGGGGCCGCCGTGCTAGCTTTCTGAGCGTGGAAGATTTTCGCCTACGCGGATCAACGTTCGCCTGCCCTGGCCTTCTCCCGCAGCTCCTCCTGCTGGATCACCATCTGATAGGCCAGGTAGTACTTGTAGATGTTACTGACGTACTGGACGGTCTCACGGCCGATGCGTTTGGCGGCAATGAGCTCCACGTGGTTGAACCAGCGGTTGGGGTCGAGACCTTGTTCGGCGGCCTCCTTTCTCAGGCGAGAGACTCGGCCGGGACCCGCGTTGTAGGAAGCGAAGGCTAAGAGAGAGGCGTCTACCGGGCGAATCCCCGGGTCGTTGTAGAAATTGTCCACGACCCACCGGTTGTACTTGATGCCGGCGTGGATGTTGCTCTCGAGGTGCTCGATGTCGGGGATATTGACCGCCCTGTCCGTCGCCGTCGCCGGCATCACTTGCATGACGCCGATGGCCCCTACCGGGCTTCGCTTCGATTGGTCGAGGCCGGACTCCTGATAGCCCTGGGCTGCCATGAGAAGCCAGTCGAAGTCGTACTGGCCGGCGTACTTCTGGAACAGCTCGACCAGCGAGCGGAAGCGAGCGATGTCCTCTTCACTCCGCGCGTTCGTCACCCACTTCGTGCTCGTCAAGTATTTCTTGATGAGGACATTTCCCGCCAGCGTGCCTTTCTCGTGTGTTTTCACGAAGGCGTTCACCGCCTCCGCGAGCTTGGGGCTGTCTTTGCGGAACGCCCAGGCGATGTCGCCTCCGCTCGAGAGCGGGATGTCGGGATGGGGCTTCAGATCGGGGAAGACGTTGATCCAGAGGTCCACGATGAAACTGTCGGCGACGGTTGCGGGGATGAGCCCGGCGGCGACCATCTCGAGCAGGTCCCCGTCCTCCAGAACCTCGTCCGCCGGCACGATTTGAACGGGGGCCTTGCCCTCGGCGGCGAAGCGCTCGTTGAGCGCCTTCAGATGCTCGGCGTAGCTGCTGGAAAGGCGGACGTGAAGCTCTTTTCCGGAGAGATCGTCCAGGCTCCCGAGGTCGGAGCCTCCCGGTCCGGTCACGACGAGCTCCGAGACCCCCTCGGCAAGGGGATAGGAAAAATCGACTTGCTTCAAGCGCTCCGGAGTGACGGTGAGAGTGCCGGCGGCGATGTCGCCCTGACCCGCGAGCAGGCGAGGGAAGAGCTCGTCCCGGGCGACCGGCATCAGCAGCACGTAAACCTTGACGTTACCGGTCCCGAGAGTCTCGTTGAGCTGCGTCTCGAATGCTTTCGCGGCCTCGTAGGTCAAGCCCAGCTCGCGGCCACGGTCGACGAAGTAGAGGACCGGGCTCTGGACTGTGAGGATCCGCACCACGCGGCGCTCGACCATCCCGTCGAGGTCTCCCTTCCAGGGCTCGACGAAGGGAGCGAGCCCGGCCGGAAGGGGTAGCGCCTCGGGAGCCGGGTCGACATCGACCGCTGGCTCCTGCGCGGTCTGGGCCGACGCTCCCGGAGCGTCTTCGACGGCGGCCGGCTCTTCACCGGCGCCGCAGGCCACGAGGAAGACGACGCTCCACGAGAAAATCCACGCCGAACGATGATAAGCCTTCATTTTCCTACTCCGTGGTCGGCCAGACGGTGCCTTGATCGTTCTTGGTGACCGGACCGATCCCCTTGTAGACAAACTTCTGGACGCGCTTACCCTCGTAGGTCTCGGTCGTATAGATGTTGCCCTTGGAATCGACCGCGATGCTGTGCACTCCGTAGAACTGGCTCGGCTGGCGTCCGCCGTCGCCGAAGCTCGTCAGGATCTGGAGCGACTGTCGCTCGATGATGTACACCTTCTCGTTCTTCCCGTCAGTGAGATAGATGTACTTCTGCTCCGGATCCGGAGAGAGCGCGATGTCCCAGACGGACCCGCTGCCCCGGGTCTCTTTCGCAACGATGAGCTCCTTGACGAACTTGCCATCCAATTGGAAGACCTGAATTCGATTGTTGACCCGGTCGCAAACGTACAAGAGGCGGTCGTGGGTAGGCTCGGCGCAGTGCACGGGATTGCGAAACTGCTTCGCGGGTGGAGCGTTCGGATCGTAGGGCCCGAGGTTGGCGTCATCCGGCTCGTTACCATAGGCGCCCCATTGACGCTTGCGCTCGCCGGTCGTCGCGTCCAGAA
>JBOGJF010000370.1:0-4008 GCA_050747785.1 Vicinamibacteria bacterium | reverse complement strand
GTCCCCGACCGCCAGCACCTCGTCGATGAGCAGCACATCGGGGTTGACGTGGATGGCCACGGCGAAACCGAGCCTCATGTACATGCCGGAAGAGTAGTTCTTCACCGGCGCGTCGATGAACTCCTCGAGCTCCGCAAACTCCACGATCTCGTCGAAGCGCTCCGAGATCTCCCGCTTGCTGAGCCCGAGCATGATCCCGTTGATGAAGACGTTCTCTCTGCCGCTGATCTCGGGATGAAAGCCCGCACCCAGCTCGATGAGCGCTGAAACGCGCCCGTGGACCTCCACCTCCCCCACTGTGGGCTTGGTGATCCCGGCGAGGACCTTGAGCAGCGAGCTCTTGCCGGAGCCGTTTCGTCCAATCACGGCGAAGGTCGAGCCTTCCCACACGTTGAACGTCACTCCAGAAAGGGCCGTAAAGGTCTCGTCGGGCCTCAGCTCACCAATCAGATTGCCCTTGAGCAACGCGCTCTTGAGGGTACGGAACTGCTTGCGATGCGCGTAGCGCTGGTACAATTTCGTCAGATCGGATACGCGGACGGCTATTCCCATCGGCTCATACCTCTTCCGCGTACGTATCGCGTAGCCGGTCGAAAAAGGCGTAACCCACGAGGAACGTCACCACCGAGCCCACGGACATCGCCAGCAGCCACGGCCAGTGTCCCAGGCTGCCCGTAAGCAGCGTCTGGTGATAGCCAACCAGGATATGCGTCATCGGGTTGTAGTTGAGCCAGCGTTGAATGCTGGGGGAGATGTCCAGGTAAGGATAGATGACCGGGCTAGAGAAGAACCAGAGCATCATCAGGTTGGCCAGGATGTTCTGGACGTCTCGAAAGTGGACTGCCAGCGCCGAGAAGAAAAGACAAACACCCAACGAAAAGACGAGCTGAAGTAGGACGACGGCAGGCAAGAAGACCAGAGTCCAATGCAGTTTTCCGTAGTAGATGAGGAAAGCGAACAGGATCGGAAGCCCGAGGAAGAAATGCATCATATTCGAAAGGACGACGACAAAGGGGAGCACTTCGGCCGGAAACATGATCTTCTTGATGAGATTTCCGCTCGAGATGAGGACGTTCGAAGACTCGAGTATCGAGGAGCTGAACCACGTCCAGGGCAAGATGCCGGTGAAGAGGAAGAGCGGGTATGGCTCGACCTGAAATCGACCCGGCAGCACGTAGGCAAAGACAAACGTATAGATGAGAAGCTGAAGGAGCGGGTTGATAAAGGACCAGAAGAACCCCAGCACCGAGCCGCGGTAGCGGGCCTTGAGCTCGCGGACCACGAGGCTGTGGATGAGCACTCGGTAGCGAAAGAGATTGGTGAGGTTCTTGAGCATGTGGTAAACGCTGATTGATAACACCCGACGTAATCTCTCGTCAAACCAGTCACTTACAGCGAGGCCGCCGAGCGGTCTTGCTTTCGGGTCGGTGGAAGGACTATACCCGTGCCGGAGCGGGGCGGCACGCTGGCGGAGAGCCTAGGAGGGCCCGGTGGAACAGCATGTCAAGGTTCTAGGTGTTCTCTACATCGTGCTCGGAGCGCTCGGCATCGTGGCCGCTTCTCTCTGCCTGCTGATTTTTGGCGGCGCGGCCGGGATCGTGGGGATTGTGGCTCACCATGAACCGGACGCGCGGATTGCCGTTCCCATCTTGGGTGCCATCGGGGTCGGCGTCTTTCTTTTCTTACTGGTGGTCTCGCTGCCGGGGATCATCGCCGGCTATGGTCTCCTTCGCTTCCGCCCCTGGGCGCGCATCCTCGCGATCGTGCTTTCTGCATTGAACCTCTTGAACTTCCCGCTGGGCACGCTCATCGGGGCCTATGGGTTATGGATCATGTTGTCGGCGGAGACGGAGCCTCTCTTCAGAAAGTCACTGCCGCCGACGTCCTGAAGGCGTCCTCGCTCCTTCTTCCGCGCGCACCGTCATCCATGTCGCGGCACTCCCTTTTCTGATGGATAGGAGCGTGCTTTCCAGAGATTCCCTCGGTATGGATGCCGTGAACGGCAAGACCAGCCACCGCAGCGCGAAAGGGATGCTGCGGCTCAGTGCCACCGACTCGCACTCGACCACGACGCCTTCCGCCACCTCCTGGAATCTCCAATAGGAATTCAGCCGCCAGAGAAACCCACTGTCGTGGCCCTCCGACCGTTCGCGCTCCTGGGGCTCCCCAGGGTTCTCGAGTTGGGCGATCCGCGTCGCGACACTCCGACTCGAGGCTTCGCGCGGACCATGGCGACGATACTCCACCACGTGCTCGGTGTTGAACCGAACGGCAACGATGCTGTCCTGCCTCAGCCGGAGGAAGATCTCGAACCGGTCGCCCTCTCGCGACAGCAAGCGCGATACTTCCACATCGCGGAATCGCTCCTCGTGCTTCGGATAGTCCTGCAGCCATCTCAATAGCTCGTCCAATGAGACATCTGGAATCAGGGCGCTACCCAGCCAGTGGTGCACCATGCCGTGGGGAACGGAGAATTCCCCGCCGCTCGCATCGAGTGTCTGCATCGGGTAGACGCAGACGCCGCCGCTCCAAATAGTCTGCTGGCACTCTCGGGCCTCGTCCGCGGGCAAGAAGTCGCGGGCCAGGAAACCTTCGCCCGATTCCACTTCTGCTCCGATCCTGGCTTCGGTCCTCAGGATGTATCTTTCCCATGCGTCGAGCGTTTTGGGCCGCAGGTCGGCAGCCGCCACCTCCCCGCTCGACGTGGCAGAGACGATGAGCACCCAGACGGCGACTCGGCGGACGCTCATCCTCGTACTCGCTCCACATCGCGAGGGAGCTCGAGCCGGAAGACACCGTCGTCGATCTTCTCGTTGATGGACATGTTCTTGAGCTCGATTCGAGTAACGGAGCGATTGAGCTCGGTAAGCTCTTGGCGCACGGGGAGCCATAGGTCCCGCCGCACCCACAGGTCGATTCTTAGGTAAGGGCTTTCGCCACCCGGCTTGGCGCTCAATCGGAGCCGAACGCTCTCCTTCCCATCGACGAGCTCCTCGCCCAGGGAGAGGATGTCGAAATCTTCTTCCGCAGCCGTGAGGTCGCCGAGCAAATAACGGAGGAAGCCCATCTTCCCCTGACCCGCGTCTGTCCCCAGCTTTCCGATCAGCGCCTGCCTGATCTTTGGTTGATAGAGAACGTATTCACCGTCATCGAGGACCAGGGAGCGGGGCTCGGGCGCGACAATCGCCAGCAGGAGACGTGTCCCTTTCTTTTCGCTCCTCTCGACATAGAGATGTCCCCTCTCTTCCGGATCGACGATGGAGAGCTGCGGGTAGGACTTCACCTGAACCAGCTCGGCCTCGAGCGTCGTGAGCGCCTTGGACGCGGAGGCCATCTCCGCAAGCACAGATCGCGGCGGTAGCTCTTCCGAGGTGGCATTCCCCGCAAGGAACAGCGTGGCCAAGAGAATGCCTTTCTTCATCGCCGCCCTCCACGCACGCAGGATGGCGCGGAGCTCGCCGGGCCCACGGTTGGCACGCCGAAGACGAAGCGATCGCTTACCAGGAAGTTGAGGACCGAGCAGATCGCGATGGTGATCAGGTTGGCCGGAAGGTAGTGGGCACCCAGACTCCCCACCAGCAGCCTCATGAACACCAGATTGCCGAGAATGGACAGGGCACCGTTCGTCAGATGGAAGCGAACGAACCTTCCAAGAACCTGACTCCGGTCGTGCGTTGGGCGATCGCTCCAGGTCCAGCGCTCGTGCCAGACGAAGTTGTGCAAGACCGTCGCCTCGACGGCCAGGCCGGTTGCCGGTAGGTAGTGAATCCCGAAGAGGCTGGTGAGCGCCGTTAGCACGAGGAGCTGGACGCCGATGCCCAATGCTCCCACGGAGTTGAACTTCACCCATCGCCCGAGCGACAGTGTCTTCATTTCGTCAGTGGCTCGGCCAGATAGAGCGTGCGCGTGTTCCGTACGACCGATGTGATGAGCGTGACAGCCAGGCCGACGATACCGACCACCCCGGCCACGTCGAAGAGTAAGAAGCTCTGTCCGGCCAAGCCGACT
>JBOGJF010000369.1:0-3393 GCA_050747785.1 Vicinamibacteria bacterium | reverse complement strand
GGTGGGCACCGGCCCGAAGTTGAGGCGATCGATGTGCGTAGCATCGAGAAGCTTCTTGCGAAAAGCCTCGTCGGCGGTGATGGCAGTCCCTACCAATGTTCCCCCAATCGCATCCAGCATCCGTTCCTGCGGACACGCCACGACCGACGCGAACGGGAACATGTACTCCTTGTTGGCGAGGCCCTTGTCCGGGGACTCACAGTGCACGATCGTGGGGCGCAGGTAGTCGCAGCGCTCACGCCTCACCAACCGCCCATCGCCGTCGCGATACTTTCCGGTCACGTCTTCGACTCCGGCTTCCTCCAAACCGCGATCAATTTCGTTCGAGATCGCCTCGGCGACACCGGGGACGGTGAAGGCCGCGAGTGAGCTATCCGCTGCGTCGGGAGGTTTCGGCGCAATCGGCCCCAAGCGCCGCGCGAGCGCGTCGGCGATCTCGCGAGTGTGGCGCGAGGCCCATACGCCGGAACAGCTAATGCAGCTCCGCCCGCTGTTCACGAAGATGCTGTCCACCATGACGCCCAAGTATCTTTCCCAATCATCGACGACGTCGTCGCCCAGCAGTATCTTGCTGAACCCTGGCCCGTGGACCTGCACGCCCGGGTTGCCCTTGTATCGCTCGACGGTCGGCGTGCCGCCGAAGATGAGACTCCGCTGGCAGCTCGCCACGACCGCGGCACCCACGTCGCCCAAGCCCGGGTAGATGGAGATGGCCTCCTTGGGAACGCCCGCCTCGACGAAGGCTTGGGACATACGGTAGGGAGTCCAGGGCTCTTGAGGACCGGGCTTGAAAACGAGCCCGATCTGCAACGGGATGACGGGTAGCCAGAGCGTGTGAACTCCGGGCGAGTTGGATGGCAGCACCAAACCCAAGACGGGTGACTGCGCCTGATAGCTCAACGGAACGCCGCGCGACTCGACGCCGTGTCCCTCGTGAAGGATCGAAAGTTCGAGGCCCCGTGTCAGGGCATCCAGAATCTCGTCCATGTGCGTCAGCACGAAGTAATTCTTCTCCATGTTGGCGCGGCACATGTGCTCGGGGAGACCGGTCGTCGCGGACTGATGGCGAACGAATTGATCTGGCGTCTGAGTTCCGTCGCCGAGCGGAAGCTCCGCCTTCTGGTAGAGCTCCGCAGCTTTTTTCATCATCGCGATGAGATCAGAGATCGGAATCTCCCGGAGCGCGGCCCGGGCGCGGCCCGCCTGGCGCATGTCGCGCTCGACGATGCCGGGATTCGCCTGGCTGACCTTCGCCAGCTCGTCACCGGTCTCGAAGTGGACGACGGTCTCGGTCTCGAGACTGGTGTAAGGCTTCCCCCAACGAATTACCGGGATATGAATCATTTGGCGCTCTTCCTCAATAAACACCGACGGTCGTCGTGGCGGCTAGTTTCTGGAACGGGCGCACGCCACTGATGCCGTCCCACGGATAGGCTTCGTAGGGCTCCTCACGCTCCCCCTCGTCGCGCTCCAAGAAGCCCGGCATGAAGAACTCCTTGGTCAGCGTGGTGAGCTTAACCCGACCTGTCTCCCCGTATTCCACCACCCGGCCGGGCTCGTCCGGATCGACCACCTCGATGACCGCCCGCGGCTGAGGAGCGTAGTAGGTAATCTTGTAATCGTCCTCGGCCCGCACCGGGCGCGAAGCGGCAAGCCCCATGAGCGTATTGCCGTAGGTCGGCGTGAGGTAGACGCCGTCGAGAAGCTCTTCCATCGCAAAACGGGTCCACTGCGGCGTGAACTCCGTCCCGCCGGAGAAGATCCCGGTGATACCGGTCTCCCGAATGCTCGTCCCCAGAGCCTCGAGGGCGAGGGCGAGCGCCTCCAAGAGCTTGGGTGTCGTGAACAGACACCTGATATCGTGTCCGGCCTTCAACGTGGTGATGGCCTGGTCGATCACATGTTTCTTGTAAGCCTCGAGCTGGTCGGCCCAGCCTTTTTGGATCAACTTGATCACCCAGCGAGGATCGAGATCGACGCAGAAGCAGATGCCGCCTCGATATTGTGCCAGGTGCTCGACCGACAAGCGCAGCCGACGCGGCCCGGAAGGACCCAGCATCAGCCAGTTGCCGCCCATGGGGAAATACCGATCGGGAAGCGTTTCACTGAAAAGCTCGTAGTCGGTGCGGAAATCGTCGATCGAGATCCGACTCTTCGGGACGCCCGTGGTGCCACCCGTCTCGAAGACGAAGATGGGGCGATCGGAATAGGCCTTCGGAACCCAACGGCGCACCGGGCCGCCGCGCAGCCACTCGTCTTGGAAGAGCGGGAACCGGCGCAGGTCCTCGAATGTCTCGACCTCCTTGCGAGGATCGAAATCCAACTTCTTGGCATACTCGAGCCAGAACGGGGCTCCTGTCTCAGGATCGAAGTGCCAGCGGACGATCTCCCTCACCTGGCGATCGAGTTTTTGCTTGGCGTCCTTCAACTTATCTTCGATGGCGAGCTCCTTGCTCACTGTGCTCGACTCCTAGCGAGAGCGGTCCGGCGCGATGACCGGCTCCGGTAGAATCTTCCTTACCGTGGCGTGACGGCTGTAGACGTCGAGCGTCGCTTGCGCTTCCTTAGCCACGTCGAAATGCGCCCGGACTCCTTCGCGACCCGCCCGGCCCAGCTTCTCCGCAAGCTCGCGATCCTTGTACAGGGAGGTGAGCCCCTTGGCCAGATCCGCCGCATCGTCGGGGTTCACCAGGATGCCTCCCCCTGTCTTCTCGAGGATCTCCGGAAACGCACCATGTCGGGGCTGGACGACCGGGACGCCGCACGCCATGGCCTCGAGCAAGAACATCCCCTTGGGCTCCCGGTAGACGCTGGGAACGGAGAGCACGTCCAGGCTCTGCAGGAACTCGATCTTGCCGCTCCGGTCCAGAACCCCGCGGTAGTGAAGCTCTCCTTCGTGACCCCAATCCTTCATCTGCTGCTCGATCTCGCGGAGATAGCCGCGATGCTCGGGGGCGAGATAGCCAGCCGCCTCGAGTCGCACCTCGGACGAGCCCATGTCACGACGAAGGAGGCGGTAGGCCGCGACGAGGTTGTGCAAGCCCTTCTCGGGCGCCACTCTGGCGAAATAGCCGATGGTGAACGGGCCGGATCGTTGGCGTGATCCATAACCCGTGAGGTTGATGCCCAGGGGTACGACGTGCATCGCGTGGGCCGGAATGCCCAGGTAGTCGGCCATGAAGACAGCATAGTAGTCGCTGACCGCCACGAAGCCGTCCACGTCGCGCACTTTTTCCCGGATCAGCCCCATGGCCTTGCTGCGGTACGGCTCTTGGAGCCCCTCGAGGAACAGATCCTCTCCCTGCAACGTGCAGAAGATGGGTCGACCGACGGCGCGCTTCAAAGGACCCGCCAACCCGATGAGCAGGGAGTTGGGAAGATTGATGACGTCCG
>JBOGJF010000368.1:0-4349 GCA_050747785.1 Vicinamibacteria bacterium | reverse complement strand
AGAGGGAAACGTGTTAGAGAAATTGTCCCATGCGGGCATCGAAAACGCAACATCCCCACATGCTGTCATGTCGGGCCCACGCTCGGCGATGCTACCGACCAACGATGCGAGCGTTGATGTTGACTTGGATACGACCATTGAATATATTGACTGTCGGCAGGGGCGGCCTCTCACGCCGTGATCGTGTGCGGGCCGTCCTGACACTCAGCACGGACTAGCGTCAGCCAAGACTACCTGACGGCGCGCGTCCACCTGCGAGAACGCATGACCGGCGTCTGACTAGGTTGATTAGCGCCATCCCGTGTATCGACGCCGGACACCGGGCGGGCTGGACAGCCGGCGCCCAGCTCATCGCAGAGGCCGGCGTCACCACCGCTTCTTCTTCGATAGGAGATTTACGTGCCCACGCATCTGGTCGAGCCCCACGGCGGAACGCTGCAGAACCTTTTGGTCTCCCGAGAAGAACGAGAGAAGCTTCAAGCGGAGTCCCGCGATTGGCCCTCTTGGGACCTCACTCCCCGGCAGCTTTGTGACGTCGAGCTCCTCCTCAACGGCGGATTCTCGCCATTGTCGGGCTTCATGGGCCCAACCGACTACGAGAAAGTTTGCAAGTCGATGCGTCTGGCGGACGGCACGCTGTGGCCGATTCCGGTAACTCTCGATGTCAACGCCGAGCTGGCAGACTCCCTGAAGCTCGGCTCCACCTTGGCCCTGCGCGACCCGGAAGGAGTCATGTTGGCCGCGATCCACGTGGAGGAAGTGTGGCAGCCTGATCTGGAGGAGGAAGCGATAGCGGTTTTCGAAACGGACAACGCGGAGCATCCGGGAGTGGCCTACCTGCGCCAGAGAACGAATCCTTTTCATGTCGGCGGTCGTCTGAGCGGCTTTCAGTTACCGAGCCACTACGATTTCCAGTCTCTCCGCCTGACCCCCGAAGAGCTGCGGGCCTCGTTCGCGAAGCTCGGTTGGCGACGGATCGTTGCATTCCAGACCCGCAATCCCATGCACCGGGCGCACTATGAGCTTACCCTCCGCGCCGCCAAGGAAACGGAGACGAACCTGCTCATCCATCCCGTGGTGGGAATGACCAAGCCAGGCGACCTCGATCACTACACGCGCGTGCGATGCTACCAGGCGCTCCTGTCCCATTATCCCCGCAACACCGTCAAGCTGGCTCTACTGCCGCTCGCGATGCGCATGGCCGGCCCTCGGGAGGCGATCTGGCACGCCATCATCCGCAAGAATTACGGCTGCACGCATCTCGTCGTCGGGCGCGATCATGCCGGGCCGGGGAGCGATTCGAGCGGCAAGCCGTTCTATGGTCCGTATGATGCGCAAGAGCTGCTGAAGAAGCATGAAGACGAGGTCGGCGTCGCGATGGTTCCCTTCAAGATGGTGGTCTATGTCGAAGATCTCGACAGCCACGTTCCGGAGGATGAAGTTCCCGAAGGAGTCCGAACGCTCAATATCTCGGGGACCGAGCTGCGGGAGCGCCTAGCAAAAGGGCAAGAAATCCCGAGCTGGTTCACTTTTCCGGAAGTGGCACGAGAGCTTCAGCGCACCCACCCCCCGCGTCACAAACAAGGATTCACCGTGTTCTTCACCGGACTCTCGGGCTCTGGAAAATCCACGATTGCCAACGTCTTGCTCGTCAAATTACTCGAGCTGGGTGGCCGTCCGGTCACTTTGCTGGACGGGGACATCGTTCGCAAGAACCTGTCCTCCGAGTTGGGTTTCTCCAAGGAGCACCGGGACATCAACATACTCCGTATCGGGTTCGTGGCCTCCGAGATCTCTCAGAATGGCGGGATCGCGATATGTGCCCCCATCGCTCCGTATGACCGGGTCCGCCAAGAAGTCCGCCGAGGGATCGAGAAGGTGGGCGGGTTCGTTCTGGTACACGTCGCGACGCCACTGGAGGTCTGCGAGCAGCGGGATCGAAAGGGCATGTACGCCAAGGCGCGGGCCGGGATCATCAAGGAATTCACCGGGATCTCGGATCCGTACGAAGAACCGGCCGACGCCGAGGTGTCCATCGACACGGCCGAGCTGAGTCCGGAGGAAGCCGCGAATGAGATCATGCTTCACCTCGAGCGACAGGGCTACATCGGTCCGAACGATTGAGAGCGGTTCGCCTCATGGCCGCCAAAATGGGTGGTTGCTGAGCCCGAGCGAGCCAGGCGGCCCTCAGCCCGCGCGTAGTCGGCCGCCAAACTAGGGGTTGCTTTGACCGGAACGAGCCGGGCGGCGGTGGGGCCCCAGGCCACTGATTGAAGCCCGCGGTCGCCTGCTGGCCGCCAAAAAAGGTGGTAAGTGTCAGGGACTCTGGAGGGCTTGCACTACACCCCCTTGTTGACGTATGATTTCTATTCAAGCAATCGAACAACTTTGGCGGCGGGCGACCATCGAAGCTGAAAGACTCCGCCGCGACGGTCCGTGTCTCCCAGGTGGGAGGCCCGGTGTGGCTCCTTTCTGAGCCTTTTCCCAACCAGGGCTTGGAGGGGCGGCGCCAAACGCCGTCCCTCCAGGTCTGAAGCGCTTCCCGGCCTGGATCGAACCCGACCCCGTCCAACCGTCGTCGCCGTTCGATTCTCGTGGGTATGGCGACGGGTTAGAATGGCGTTTTCGCCTCGCCGACGAGTGCCCTCATCGTGAGTGACCATGGTATGAAGCGACGAACAGCGGATTTGGAACGCATCAAGAGCGCGCTGGAAGAAGCGGCGCGAGTCGCTGCCTCTTTCACGCCCGACCAGCTCGACACGAAGCAGAAGGGGGGCCGCGGCCCTGTCACCGCAGCGGACCACGCCGTGAACGAGCTGCTGCTGGGGACGCTTCCCGGTCCGGACGAGGGATGGCTTTCCGAAGAGACGGCTGACGAGCTCTCCCGTTTGAATCGGCACCGGGTCTGGGTCGTCGACCCTATCGACGGGACCTTGGAGTTCGTCGAAGGTATCCCTGAATGGTGCGTCTCCATCGGTCTAGTCGAAAACGGACGGGCCGTGGCCGGAGGCATCTGCAACCCGGCGACCGGGGAGCTCTTTCTCGGCTCGCTGGAGACCGGGATCAGCCTGAACGGCGAGGCGCTGCCGGTTCCGGTTCCGCGACGAGACGGCGAGCGTTTGGTTCTGGCCAGTCGGAGCGAGGTGAAGCGGGGGGAGTGGGCCGACTACGAGAACAAGGGATTCACCATTCGCTCGATGGGCTCGGTCGCCTACAAGCTGGCGCGGGTAGCGGCCGGCTTGGCCGACGCCACCTGGACTCTTGTCCCGAAACACGAATGGGACGTCGCGGCGGGTGCCGCGCTCGTCGCGGCTGGTGGTGGAAGCGTAAGGACTCTCGACGGCAGCGAGCCGCTCTTCAACCGCCGCAATCCGAAACTATCGGGCATTCTCGCCTTCGGCCCGGGTCAGGCGTACTTGTTCGAGAAGTCCGATACTCCCGGGTCGAGCGGACAACGTCGTTGACATCCGGCAAACTGCTCGATATATTGAGCTAACCGGTTCCAGCAAACCCAAAATCCAACGAGGTGTCATGAAGAGACGCGGTAGTTTGACCGCGGCCAGCTCCCTTACCGTCGTGGTCTTGTCCCTGTCCCAGCTTGGGGCGTCGGCGCGTCCACCCGCGCCCGGGAACGAGCACCCGTTAAAGGTTGCCGAGCGCCTGGAGAACATGGAGCTGCGACCGACCGAAGGCGGTGTCCAGGCGATCATTCAGGCCGACGGAGCCATGGAACATAGAGTCTACGTTCAGGACGAGCCGATGCGCTTGGTGCTGGACATCCTGAACGTCAGAAACCCACTCAACGCGCCTCAGCCCACCAACTTCGATCCGGTTCTCTCCCAGGTCGTCTCGCAGGAGCTCCCGATGAATGCGTACGTCCAGGGCGCGTACGATAGGACTTTCGCGAGGATCACCTTCACGCTCAAGGCGCCCGTGGACTACCGAATCCAAGCCGCGGAGCAAGAGCTCGTCGTCGACCTCACGAGTAAATCGCTCGGGCGCGGGGACGAGGCAAGCGACGCCATCGCGTCGACCCCCCAAGACGAGCGCGCGGAGGGCGAGATCGTCGAGGCTGGGCCAGCGGAGCCGGGTGAAGGTGACGGGCTCACCTATATCGAGTCCCATGTCGAACCGGCGGACATCGATCCCCAGCTCTTCTTCGATCCGACGGGTCCGTCGTCCGACGATTATCGCTTGGGACCAGAGGATGTCGTCGAGGTACGCGTCTTCGAGCTGGATCAGCTCAATCGCACGGTGCGCGTGTCTGGCGACGGTACGATGGACTTGCCGCTGATTGGTTCGATTCCCGTGCGGGGCTTGACCCCCGAAGGGGTCGCGCTCGAGGTGGC
>JBOGJF010000367.1:0-14568 GCA_050747785.1 Vicinamibacteria bacterium | reverse complement strand
GGCTTACTCGGCGCTCGAAGAGTGCCGTGCCGATCTCGTGGCTCTCTATCATGTTTTCGATCCCAAGCTCGTCGAGATCGGAGCCTTCCCGGCCGAGCAACAGAGAGACATCGGTCTTGCCATGTACCTCGGCTATTTACAGGGCCAAATGAACGCCCATCGGCGTTACCAAGAACTGACCATACGTGAGGCTCACGACAAGGGTCGGCAGCTGGTGCTCATGTATCTCATATCGGGCGGAGAAAACGGTGATCGCGACTACGGTGTGGACGTCGTGCGACGAAACGGCGACTTCTTCGTCGAGATCGCCGACCTGGATGCGGCGAGAAGCGGCGTGGCCGATCTGCTCGGCCGGCTTCAAGTGATCAAGTCGACTGGGGACGGCGAGGGAGCCAACTCCTGGTTCGATCGCTTCGGTACGACCGTCAACGTCGAGTGGCGAGACAACATCAAGGCCCGCGCGGCGAAGCTTAAGATTCCCAACGCCACGGCCTTCGTTTTCCCCCAACTCGTCCCGGTCGGTGGAGGCCAGGATGGAAAGGAGATGGTCGACGTTCGCGTCGTGTACGAGGAAGATCTAACCGCCCAACAGCTTCATTGGTCGCGCCTCGCAGGTGTGACCGATGAGTGGACCTACTGAGCTCTAGCGATGGGCGCGACCCGCCTCCCTGATGGCGCGGAACTCGCTCTTCTCGCTCCACTCGGGCCAGTCCGTTCCCGATGCCAGCTCGTAACCCATGCGGTAGAAGAGCTCCAGATCTTCGACGGCTCCCGATAGGTCCCAGTAGTCTTTCACCTCGTCAGAGGGTTTGTGGTAATCCTCGTTCGTGTAACGCCGGCGCATCTCGATTCCCCAGCCTTCCGGCTGGCCAATGTACTCGATTCCCCCATCCGGGTCGAAAGCGGGGATCCCGATCTTGGCGAGCTCGAAGTGATCGGAGCGGTAATAGAAGCCCTTTTCCGGTTCCGCGTCGGGGCGCAGGATGCGTCCCTGCTCCCCCGCGACCCGGCTCGCCAGCTCGTCGAGTGTGGACTGGCCCATGCCGACTATCGTGACGTCTCGCGTAGGCCCCCATAGATTGATACCGTCCATGTTGATCGCCGCCACGGTCTTTTCGGGTGGGTAGAGAGGATTTCGGCCGTAGTAACGGGATCCAAGGAGGCCTTGTTCTTCGGCAGTGACCGCGACGAAGAGCACGGTGCGGCGCAATCCGTGCTCGAGACGGCCGAAGGCCTCGGCGATCTCGAGAAGCCCGGCCGTGCCGCTGGCATTGTCCAGCGCACCATTGAAGATCTGGTCGCCTTCCAGTGAACGGTCGATGCCCAGGTGATCCCAATGGGCCACGTAGATCATGCACTCATCGGGGGATTCCGTCCCTTCGAGCTTCGCGACGACGTTCGCCGAGTCGAGGGTTTCGACCGAGTTCATGACGTCGATTTCGGCGGTGATGCCCAACGGAACCGGCTGGAAGGAGCGCGTGGCGGCCGCGGCGTAGAGCTGGTCGAAGTCCTGGCCGGCCATCGCGAGTATCTTTCGAGCGGCGTCGACGTGCAGCCAACCTTCCACGTCGAGCAGTTTGTGCTCGCCGCCGGTGCTCGGCAGCACGAACTTGACGTTGTCCGTGTCGGCGATGACCTCCCACGGATAGCCCGCTGGTTCCGCCTGGTGGATCACGAATGCGGCGGCCGCGCCCACTTTGGCGGCGATCTCGAACTTGTAGGACCAGCGGCCGTAATATGTCATCGCCGGCCCGCCGAAGATCGCTTCTCCGTCTGGCCCGGGAGGAACCGGCGGATCATTGACCAGCACGAGAAGGATCTTGCCGGTTAGGTCGACGCCCTTGAAGTCGTCCCAGTCGTATTCCGGAGCCTGGACGCCATAGCCGGCGAAGATGAGCTCGCCCTCCGTTCGAATGGCCTCTTCGACCTGCTCGGTGAAGGCGGAGAATTCCCGGGTCTGCTCGAGCCGAGTGGAGTCGCTACCGTGCCGCACGACAAAAGAACGTGGCTCGGCTCTGGTCAATCGCACCAACGGGACCTTCTGGACGTACGTGCCGTCGGGGTTGCCGGGCGCGAGGCCGAAATCCCGAAAATGGTTCGTTAAGTATTCGATCGTCTTTGTCTCTCCAGGAGAACCGGGCGCTCGACCCTCGAGCTCGTCCGAGGAGAGGAAGGTGATGTGCTCCAAGAGAGACTCGGCGTTGATCGTCTCGGGCAGCGGCTCGCGGGGCGGAGCCTGACAGGCAACGTATCCAAGACATCCTAGAGCGAGTACGAAGGGGAGTCCCCAGGCCAATCGCATGAAAACCTCCTCTTGCTTTCCCATCCTATCACCTCTTCACCCGGCTGGACTTGGTCTGGGTCTCGGTGTCGTGCTAAGAAAGGGGCGCAGGTCGTGGTGGCGGGGGGAACCTCGGTTACCAGGTGAACGAGCATCTCGAGCTGTTCTTCTAGAGGGCAGGGGCCATGACGTCAGGACGACTTACCCGCCAAGGCTTGGCGCGAGCGGCGCGCGAGCTCGCGGGATGGAGCCCGACTCCGGGCGAGGTGAGAGCTCTTCTCGACCGCCTGCAATCTCTGCATGAAGAACTGCGTGCTCTCGAAGAGTGGACCGGGCCCGGATGCGAGCCTCTTCCAGCGGTGATCATCGAGGACACGGACGCACCGTGGCCGAAGACCTAGCCTACTATCCACTGCGCGTTGTTCGCGACCTGCTGCGAAAACGCGAGATCTCGGCGCGCGAACTCGTGGACTTTCACCTGGCGCGCGTGGATTCCCTGCAGTCGCGCCTCAACGCGTTCATCACCGTGACGCATGAAGAGGCGCGCCGTAGGGCGGGTGAGCTGGAAGGGAAAGCAGCGCGCGGCGAGTCGTGTGGGCCCCTTCACGGCATTCCTCTCACGTTGAAGGATCTGATCTGGACCAAAGGCGTCCGCACGACTTCCGGCTCGAAAGTGTTCGCCGACTTCGTGCCCGAGCAGGACGCCGAGGTGGTGAAGCGGCTTCGCGATGCGGGAGCCGTGTTTCTCGGCAAGACCAATCTGCACGAGCTGGCCTACGGGATCTCCAACGTGAACCCCCACTACGGAGCGGTTCGGAATCCCTGGGACGAGGAGCGCATCAGTGGCGGCTCGAGCGGAGGCTCCGCGGCCAGTCTAGCGGCTGGCATCGGCTACGGATCGGTCGGGACGGATACCGGCGGCTCGATCCGCATTCCATCCGCGCTTTGCGGTACCGTGGGTTTGAAACCCACCTACGGTCTCGTAAGCCGCGAGGGTGTCACGCCGCTCGCCTGGAGTCTGGATCACGTGGGGCCGATGGCCAGAACCGTCGAGGATGTCGCGATCTTGCTCGATGTCCTCGCTGACCCCTCGGCTTCCGCGAAAATTGGACCGACGAGCGAGGGGCTAGCCGATCTTCCCAAGGGGCTTCGGATGGGGATCCACACCGACTATTTCTACGAGAATCTCGATCCGGAGGTGCATGAGCGGATGGACGCCGCGGTGCTGGATCTGGAGAAGCTGGGATTGGAGAGGGAGGACCTATCCATTCCCGAGGTGCAATATCAAGGGACGTGTCGCAGCGTCGTGTTGTATGTCGAGGCCGCTTCGTATTACGAGATCATCCTTCGTGAGAGGTCCGACGATTTCAGTGATGCAGCCCGGGAGTCGCTCCATCTCGGTTTGCTCATCCGAGGGACCGAGTATTTGGCGGCTCAAAGAGGAAGGACCCGGTTGATTCAAGCGTTTCGTGAAGCATTCCGTCGATTCGATGTCCTGGTCACGCCCACCGTTCCCGTCCCCGCGCCGCGCATCGGCGAAGAGACACTTTCGAACGGGGAGGGGCTGCGGCCGGGTTTCCTGCGCTTGGTGACACCATTCAATACCGTTGGGTTTCCCGCCCTCTCTCTTCCCTGCGGTTACACCGAGGCCGGCCTGCCGATTGGTCTCCAGCTGGCAGCCGCCCCCTTCAAGGAAGCGTTGCTCTTGAAAGTGGCTCACGCCTACGAAAGATCGCACCGGTGGTTGGATCGGCGGCCCCCGCTCGTCTAGCTGGTCTATGGACCCACGTCGCACTCGAGTGAAGACCGTGACACCAAGCCTGAGCTAGTATCCAAATTTGCATGGACCCTGTCGCTCATACGCTGGTCGGCGCGGCGCTCGCGGAGAGCGGTCTCAAAACCCGCTCGCGATTCTCGGGAGCCGGGACGCACTCTTCCGCAAGATGGGCTGGGCCGTTGTTGCGTTCGCGACTGCTCTTGTCGTCGTTACCGGCTTTCCCGGGCACGTAAGCGGGAAAGATCGCTTTCCTTGCAGGGATTGCGGGTTGGATGGCCCTCGGATACGGAGGAATCCCACGAACGGAAGGGGGCGTCAGGCGGTTGAACCGGGCCGGGGTGCACTCGGCGTCGTGACGCTCTACATCGCCGCGCTCGTCGCGCTAGGCGCCTATGCCCGAAGTGAGTCCCGTCGGGCACTCGAACAAAGAGGTCTCACGGTCGAGCGTCTGATGGTGGGACCGAGGCCGATGACGCGTGTCGTCAAAGACGTGGTCGCGGCGACGCCAGAAGGCTATCGCCACGGAACCGTCCGTCTCTGGCCTTCGTTCCGCCTCGAGCTCGCGCCGGGCGTCATTCCGCGCCCGGATGGCGATCCCCTGGCAGCACGAGCGCTCGAAGCACCCGAAGTGAGAGGCTTCGCGACCTGGGCCCGCTTCCCCTGGGCTGAGGTCGAGACGCACGCCGAAGGCCACCGGGTCTACCTAAGAGACGCTCGTTACGTGAGAGATAAAAGCGGGGGCTTCGGGACGGCGGTGGTGTTCCTCCATCGCGAAAGCGCGCCGGCTACGGTTCCGTAGCGCGGGCACATTGTCCGTGATCGACCTCTCCGGCGAGCGGACGCCGTGATCGAAACGAGGTCTCCAGTCCACCGATCGCGACGAGCGGTGATACACTTTGCCGCCGGAGGGTATTCATGCTGTTGGAGGGGAAGAAGGGTCTCGTCGTCGGGATTGCGAACAAGCGCTCTCTTGCTTGGGGCATCGCCCAGTCCGTGTCACGGGAAGGGGCCCGGCTGGCCGTCACCTATCAGGGCGAAAGGCTGGAAGAGAACGTGCGAAAGCTGGCCGACGAGCTTACCAATCCCATTATCCTTCCGTGCGACGTCACGCGGGACGAGGAGCTCGACGCCTTAGCGGAGGCGGTGCGCCGCCAAATGGGTAGCTTGGATTTCGTCGTCCACGCGGTCGCGTTTGCCCTCCGCGAGGAGTTAGACGGGGAATACGTCCAGACCTCGCGCGAGGGGTACCGCATTGCCCAAGACGTTTCTTCCTATTCCCTGACGGCATTGGCCCGTCGCATGGTCCCTCTCATGGAGGGCCATGGGGGTAGCATCGTCACGCTCACCTATCTGGGCGGCCCGCGGGTCGTCCCGCACTACAATGTGATGGGTGTTGCGAAAGCGGCCCTCGAGGCGTCGGTTCGTTACCTGGCGGCCGATCTGGGACCGCGTGGCATCCGGGTGAACGCGATCTCTGCCGGTCCGGTCAAAACGATCGCGGCTTCGGGCGTGCACGGGATCTCCAAGATGCTCGAATACCATCGCCGCCATGCTCCCCTTCGTCGGAACACCGAACAGTCGGAGGTGGGGGACGCAGCGGCCTTTCTGGTCTCCGATCTGTCGCGCGGCGTCACCGGGGACGTACTCTACGTCGATAGCGGCTTCCACGTGATGGGGATGGCGGAGCTGGACCCCGCCGCCTCTTGATGCGAGTGTCTCGCCCACGGATCCTAGCGTGTTGGTAATGAGCACACGGTTATTGGGGGTTCCTCTCGGTCTGGGACTGCTTTGGCTCGGTTCGTCTGGCGCCGTCCAAGAAGATGCGCCTCCGCTCGAGAGAGCCCGTGCCTTGCACCGACGGGTGCCGCTCATCGACGGCCACAACGATCTTCCGTGGCAGTATCGCGAGCAATTTCAACGGGCGGTATCCGCATTGGATATCGCCCAACCTCAGCCCAGCCTCATGACCGACATTCCCAGGATGCGAGCCGGTGGCGTCGGTGGCCAGTTCTGGTCGGTTTACGTGCCCACGACCTTCGAAGGCGACGCGGCCGTGCGGGCAACCCTCGAACAAATCGACGTCGTCTATCAGCTGCTGCGTGCCTACCCGGAGACGTTCGAGCTCGCTCGAACGGCCGATGATGTGGAAGCGGCATTCCGTGCCGGCAAGATCGCATCCTTGATCGGAATGGAAGGGGGTCACTCCATCGACAACAGCCTGGCAACCCTGCGCATGTTCTACGAGCTCGGCGCCCGATACATGACATTGACTCATAGCAACAACACTCCCTGGGCCGATTCCGCGACCGACGAGCCACTGGCGCAAGGGCTGTCCCCGTTCGGCGAAGAAGTTATAAGAGAAATGAACCGACTCGGCATGTTGGTGGATCTGTCTCACGTCTCGGCGGCCACCATGCACGACACGCTCGACGTCACCGAGGCACCGGTCCTTTTCAGCCACTCATCCGCGCGGGCCATCATCGATCACCCTCGGAACGTCCCGGACAACGTTCTGCGCCGGCTGCCGGAAAACGGAGGAGTGGTCATGGTCACGTTCGTGTCCAGTTACGTCTCCGTGGACACGCTCAGTCACCGTCGTGTCATGCAAACGGAGCAACGCCATCTCGAGGAGCTTCCGGGAAGCACACCGGAATCGGTCAACGCGGGGCTCGAGCGTTGGGAGGCATCTAATCCGTCGCCACGGGGCAACGTGTCTCAGGTCGCCGATCACATCGATCACATCCGCGACGTGGCGGGGATCGATCACCTTGGGCTCGGCTCCGATTTCGATGGGACTACCTATGTCCCCGAAGGGTTGGACGACGTCTCGGCATTTCCCGTGCTCACGGCCGAGCTGCTGCGCCGCGGTTACTCCGACGAGGACGTCGGGAAGGTTCTAGGCGTAAACGTGTTGCGCGTCATGCGAGCGGTGGAGGCGGTCGCCAGACGGCTTCAGAGCGAGCGGGGGCCATCCGAGGTGCTCATCGAGGCCGTCGACGGCGATAGCGAGCTGGCTGACGACAAGCCCTGACCATGATGATCAAGGGATTTGCGGGAGGTGACATGAACCGGTTCGCGGCCGGCTCGATCATTACTATGGTGCTCTCGATGGCTTGCGACAGCGGCGGTTCGTCGATGCCCGCTGCCGCACCGGAGGAGCCGGCGAGAGACCCAGAGCTTTCGCTCGATCAGATCGAGCTCCCCGGGGGATTCGCGATCGAGCTCTACGCGGTTGACGTCCCGGGCGCTCGCTCCATGACTCTGTCCCCGAACGGTACGCTTTTCGTCGGCTCCCGCCAGGAAGGCAAGGTCTACGCCGTGCGCGACGAGGACCAAGACCAGAAGGCGGACCGCGTCGTGACCATCTTCGAGGGCGGAGACCAGCCGAACGGAGTCGCTTTCCGGGAGGGATCTCTGTACGTTGCCGACATATCCAAGGTGCTACGCTTCGACGGGATCGAAGAGAGCCTGGAGAGTCCTCCCCAGCCGGTCGTGATCCGTGACGATCTACCCACCGACACCCACCACGGATGGAAATTCATCGCCTTCGGCCCCGACGACTTGCTCTATGTTCCGGTCGGAGTCCCGTGCAACATCTGCACGCGTGACGATGAGCGGTATGGAACCATCTTGCGGATGAGACCCGATGGGAGTGGGCTGGAAATCTTCGCGCAAGGGATTCGAAATACGGTGGGATTCGCGTGGCATCCAGAAACCCACGAGCTGTGGTTCACCGACAACGGTCGGGACATGATGGGCGACGACATGCCTCCCGACGAGCTCAATCACGCACCGCGTATGGGCATGCACTTCGGGTTTCCCTACTGTCACGGGGGCGCGATTCCGGATCCTGAGTTCAGTGAAGGACGAGACTGCAGCGAGTTCGTGGCTCCGGCGCGGCAACTCGGTCCCCACGTCGCCGCGCTCGGCGTGCGCTTCTACAGGGGCTCCATGTTTCCCGAGGAGTATCGAGGCCAGATCTTTTTCGCCGAGCACGGCTCCTGGAATCGAACCAACAAAATAGGCTACCGCGTCATGCGGGTCGAGCTGGACGGCGATCGTGCCGTGAGCTACCAGGTCTTCGCCTCCGGTTGGCTCGAGGGTGAAGAAGCCTGGGGCCGTCCGGTCGACGTCGAAGTGATGCCGGACGGGGGCCTTCTGGTTTCGGACGACGAAGCCGGCGTCATCTACCGGATCACATATATCGGCGCCTGACGGGGGCGTCTGACGAGGTTCTTGCCAAGGGTCCACGTGTATGGACGCCCGAGGCAGGCGTCGATATCGGGGATCTTGGTTGCCGGTTCGCCAGACGCCGGACCGGGCGGCCTGGAGCCTTCCGGTCTACAATAGATTCAGGAGGTGCCCGATGGAGCCTCGGGAGCGAGATCTAATCTACGACTGGAACGTCGCGGACACGGCCTTCTCCGATTCACACAAACCCATCGAGCTCGACGATGAAACGCTCCGGGACGGCCTCCAGAGTCCTTCCGTAACATCGCCTCCCATCGAGAAGAAGCTCGAGATCCTTTACCTCATGGAGGATCTCGGGATCCATGCCGTCGACATCGGTCTACCCGGTGCGGGTCCCCACGCTCAGGAACAAGTCTTGCGGTTGGCGCAAGAAATCGTGGACCAGAAGCTCTCCATCACGCCCAATTGCGCGGCCCGTACACTCAAGACCGACATCGATCCCGTCATCGAGATTTCGGAAAAGGTCGGAAGGCCTATCGAGTGCGCGACGTTCATCGGCTCGAGCCCCATTCGACAGTACGCGGAGGATTGGGATCTGGAACGACTTCTGAAGCACACGCGCGAGGCAGTGGACTACGTCGTCAAGAACGGCCTGCCCAACATGTATGTCACCGAGGACACGACCCGAGCTCGGCCGGACACGTTACGGCAGCTCTACACTGCGGCCATCGAGCACGGGGCCCAGCGGATTTGCGTTTGTGACACGGTGGGGCATGCCACTCCCGACGGCGTGCGTAGGTTGGTGCAATTCATCCGAGGAGTCGTCGCGGACACCGGCCAGACGGTCCAGATCGACTGGCATGGTCATCGGGATCGCGGCCTGGACATACCCAACAGTCTGGCGGCGATCGAAGCGGGAGTAGACCGGGTGCACGGCTGCGCCTTGGGAATCGGGGAACGTTGCGGGAACACGCCGATGGATCTCCTCCTGGTGAACCTCAAGTTGATGGGGCGCATCGAGAACGACCTCACCCGTCTTCCCGACTACTGCCGTGCGGTATCGGAGTCGGTGGGCGTACCCATCCCGGCCGGGTATCCGGTCGTCGGTTCGGACGCATTTCGGACCGGCACGGGAGTTCACGCGGCGGCCGTCATCAAGGCATTCCGAAAGAACGATTCCTGGTTGGCCGATCGTGTTTACTCGGGTGTTCCGGCCGCGGAGTTCGGGCTTTCACAGCGCATCGAGGTCGGTCCGATGTGCGGTCTGTCCAACGTTCACTTCTGGCTCACCTCTCGCGGCTTGCCGCTGAAAGAAGAACTGGTCCAGGCGATCTTCCAAGCGGCGAAAGCGTCTCAGCGCGTGCTGGAAGATGCCGAGATCGAGGCGTTGGTGCAACGATACATCGACTGATTTCAGAAATATCGCCTCGCACCGATCCCACCCATGTCCATTGATCCCACGGCTATCGTAAGCCCGGAAAGCCGGATCGGTCCGGGCGCGCACATTGGGCCTCATGTGATTATCGAGCCAGGTGTCGTGGTGGGAGAAGAATGTCGCGTCGAGGCGCGGGTGGTGCTCAAGCGGGGGCTACGCCTGGGACGGGGCGTGAAAGTGTTCGAAGGCGCCGTGCTGGGTGGTGAGCCTCAGGACCTGAAGTATCGACCGGTCGAGAGCTTCGCCGAGGTGGGGGACGCGAGCGTCATTCGTGAATACGCCACCGTGCACCGGAGCGCACGGGCGGGCGGCGTGACGCGGATTGGCCAACGCTGCTTCCTGATGGCATATGGACACGTGGCCCACGATTGTGACATTGGGGACGAGGCGATCATCGCGAGCTATGTCGCTCTTGCCGGCCACATCCGCGTCGGAGCGAAGGCTTTCATCTCCGGCGGCGTGGTCGTGCACCAGTTCACAAGGATCGGAGAGCTGGCGATGGTCGGTGGCGGATCCAAGATCAACTTGGATGTGCCTCCTTTCTTCACCGTCGACGGCGTGCCGGGAAGGGCGGTGGGCCTCAACGTCGTTGGACTGCGCCGCGCGGGTATCGGCGACGAGGATCTCCGAGCCCTAAAGAAGGCCTATCGCATCTTGTATCGATCGAAGTTGAGACGGGAGGAAGCCCTTCGCAGCATCGAGCTCCTGCAAAACGACGCCGCCCAGCGCCTGGTCGAGTTCATCCGCGCGAGCGAAAGGGGAATATGCGCCGATCGACGAAATAGTCGGCGCCTATCCTAGAAAGGAATCGTCTTCGTTGGTCCGGCGTGTTACGCCGGTCCGCCGATGAGAAACGACGTTGACTCGGCGATGCCCTTCAACGCCGCGGCGATCTCGTCGTTCTCGTTTTCCGCCAGCGCCCGGCGGTAGCTATCCCGAATCACTTGATCCACATCGAAGCGTGGTGGGAGCGCGAGATACGGGGCGGGCAGTATCACCGGACCGCTGTTTTCCTGGACCGGTTGGGTCAGACCGACTCGATGGAGTGCCTTCAAGTACTCTTTGCTGGCGAAGGGGAAGTCTTTCCGTTGCGAATGGATGAGTCCCAGCGACAACGCAATCGCCGCGTCGTCCGGTGCTAGGATGTCCGCGGCTTCTAGCTCCTCGGCCGCCCCCGCCAGGTCGCCTGCTGCGAAGCGGGCTTCCGCAAGAGCTAGCTGAGCCGGCAGGCGCTCACATCCTCGAACGAGCGCCTGTTCCAGGAGCTCGATCGCGCTTTCCGGGTGACCCTCGGCGAACGAGACTTCCCCGAGGGCGAGGAGTCGCTTGCTTTCCGGTATGCCGTGCCCTTCCTCGAGAATCTGTCTAGCCTTCAAGAGCTCTCCGGGATCCTTGTTGGCTTGGCCGAGGGCCAGCCAGACTCGGGCCAGAGCCAAGTGGGCGCGCGGCTGCTCGGAGTTCGTCTGCAGGGCCAAGATGAGCTCGTTACGGGAAGCCTCGAGACGTTGGCGCCCCAGATAGACCTCCCCCAGCAACGTATGGGCCCGCGCGTCGCTCGGGTCCTGGCGTTCGAGCTGCCTGGCCAGCTCCTCCGCCCCATCTAGCTTGCCTTGCTCGAGGAGCGCTATCCCGAGCTCCACGAAGTAGTCCGCTCCCGGGTCGAATCGCGTTCGCGCGCCGCGAATCTCCTTCTCTGCCTCTGCATACCGACCGAAGTCGTTCAACAACTTCCCATACAAGTACCGCGCTTCACCGTGCGATGTTTCGCGCGCGATGGCGGTCTCGAGATGGGGGAGGGCCTCTTCGGCTCGGTTCAGCTGAACGAGACTCGCGGCCAGCCGGTAGCGGACGTCAGCGCTGTCGCGCCCCAGCGCGATCGTACGGTCATAGTATTTCACTGCGTCCTCGAAACGTCCGCGGGAATACAGACCGTCAGCCAGCTCCTGGAGGATTTCCACGGAATCCGGAGCGAGCTCGGCCGCGCGGGCTAGATCGGACAAGCCCGCCTCCGCGTCTCCGTCCGCTAGTCGCGCACGGCCGCGACCCAGGTAGGCCACGGTCTGGAATTGCCCCCGCGCGAGGACTTGGTCGTAGACGACGATGGCTTGTGGGAATTGGCCGGTCGCCGCGAGACTCGCTGCTCGCTCGACCTCTTCTCTTCCTTCCTCTTCGGCGCCAGGCCAGAGGACGAGCAAGGTCGCGATGAGGAAGACGAGGCCGACGACGGACAGCGCGACCAGGTTTCGGGTGCCGAGTCGCGCCCACATTCCGTGGCGCGATCGATCTCCGATCGAAGAGCGAGCGGGGAGGGACTCTTCTTTTTGGGCGGCTTCCCATTCGGCACGGCTTGCCTCGACCAGGGCTGCTTCTCTTTCGGGGTGGGCCGGGTGGGCGTCCTGCTCGCCGTCGTCGACGGAGTGGGCAACTTCCATGCGTTCGACACCGACGGGAAGGGACCGAGAGCTCTCGAAGGGCTCCTCCCCGATCGAATCTTCTTTTGCGGGCCAGCCGTCTCCCTTTTCCTGCTGATGGGACGCTGTCGCGGTGGGCTGCGTATCGGTCGGTTTGAGGTGACGGCGCGGCGTGCGGCTGGAGGAAGAAGACGCGTGGATTTCCTGAATGACTCCCGAAAGCTGCGGCGATACGCCCTGGGGATCCTCGATCGCCTGGAGAGCCAAGAGCAGAGCGTGCGCTTCTTCGGATCGGTCTCCACCCAGCAAATCCTTGCTGATTCCCAGTAACTCCCGAAGATAGCGTGTTCGACGCTCCGGAGAAGGCGTCGTCGTCAGGAGGACCAAGAGTTGGAAGATTCGATTCGAGGGATCGGCCGAGAGGCCACGTGCCCAGTTTTGGATGGCCGAGCTCTTCCATCCTCGGGTTAGAGCCTCGGATCCGGCACGCAGACGATCGGAAAGGCTCGTCAGAGGCGGCGTCTTCTGGTTGCCCGAAGCACGCACGATCTCCAAGAGACCTTCCGCTTCCGCATAGCTCGGGTCGCCGTCCAGGAGACGTCGCAACTCGGTTTCGGCCAACTGAAAGTCTCTGTTCCCCATGTGGGAGAGGGCCTTTTCCAGTAGAGGTTCCGTGCTCCTTCTGGCGTCATTGGGAGTGGGTGCGGAGCTGGGTGTCGTGAGACGCTCCGGGGTAGTCCGTTCGGCGTCATGGGGCGTGGGTGCCAAACCTGGCCTCGTCAGACGCTCTTGCGCGCTCCGTTCGGCGTCATTGGGCGTAGGTGCCAAACCTGGCCTAGTCAGACGCTCTTGCGCGCTCTGTTCAGCGTCATGGGGCGTGGGTGCCAAACCTGGCCTCGTCAGACGCTCTTGCGCGCCCCGTTCGGCGTCATTGGGCGTGGGTGCCAAACCCGGCCTCGTCAGACGCCTCTCGCGGATCTCGCCTAGCACCGCGGCATGCTGCGCTTCCACACGCCGGAGGATCTCGTTGCTGTGGGCGAAGACCGGTTTCAGGTCTTCGATCGGCAGGCTGGTACGGAACACGATCTGGCCTTGGTTCGAGACCAAGGTTTCGATGGTTGGTGTGTCGCCGGTATGCAACTTGGTCGAAACATCGAATGCGTCCGCACCGATGGTCACCTGCGTTGTACGGCCGACTGCCATTGCCCTTGCGTGCCTGCCTTGCGAGGTCTATTGAGTTTTTAGAATGGACGCGCTAAACGAAGTATACACAGGCAGGTACGTTTAAGCTACCACCACCTCCTCGAGATTCCACAAGCGATTCACTTGCGTTGGCTCCCGACCCCCTGGTAGCATGGAGTCATCTCGAACAATTGAATAGACGTGATTCAGTTGGCGGTCGACGACCGCCAACGGAGGGAGAAATGGCCACCCAAGAAAAGGCCTATGCCGGCGTCAGGCTGGAGGAGCTCCTCGCACTCGAGACCTCAGTGTTGCGGACGCTCTGCCTGACCGTGAATACTGCCGGCTCCGAGCTCAAGTACAAGATCCTGGACACGCTGTCGGGTGCGGACTTCTACTTCCCAGTGAATGCCGCGATCTTCGAGGCCCTGGAAGACATGCACCGCAAGGGCGACTACATTGTTCACAGCAATCTGAACGAGGAGCTCCGGTCTCGGTCTGTCGACTATCCCGAGGGTTTCTATCTCGACGACCTCTTCGTCGGGGACCTGCCTCACGCGTCTGATCTCGAACGAACGGTCGGCCGGATCAAGGAGCGCGCCGCGACGGGCCTACCCCCGCGTCCCGATGAATCGTTAGGCGACGACGAAGGCAAACAGGCGAAACCCGCGCCCGCCAAGCTCTCGCCTCCGCCGGCGAGGGAGCCGAAGCCGGCAGCTTCCTCGAACCGGGCCAAGTCCGATCCCGGTTTTCGAAGCAACGTCGCGGCCGCCAAGAAACAGCAATCCGAGCCCGATCTCACCCGCATTTCAACGAAGTCCGCCGAGAAGGAGGGCGAGCCCAAGAGTCGCCCCGACGCCGTGGTCTCCGATTCCGGCAGGGTAGTGCTGGGTAAGAGCAGCCCGATCGTCCTCGCCTCCGAGGGAACAGCCATGGGCAGTTATCTCCAGGAGCTGGAATCCAAGCAGGGAAGAAGCATCGAGAGCGGCTTTCGCCTGTTGGATGAGGCGATGGATGGATTGTGCCCCGGGGTGATGGTCATCGTCGATCAGGAGCGTGACCGACTCTCCGGCTTCCTCAAACAACTCACCGACCAGATCGCGGAAGGGACCCGGGTGCCCTGCCTCTTCGTATCCTACCGCTTGTCGAAAGACATGCTCAGAGTACGAACCCTGGCGCGCCTGTCGGGTGTTTCGGCGAGAGACCTGGAAAAGGGACGCCTGCGGAAGAACTCCCCCGAGTGGCAAAAGGTCGAGCAGAGCGGAAGGCAAGCCGCGGCCTGGATGAAGAG
>JBOGJF010000366.1:0-2224 GCA_050747785.1 Vicinamibacteria bacterium | reverse complement strand
ACGCACATCGACGCCCCGATCCACTTCGCCGACGGAAGACAGACCGTCGACGAGATCCCCCTGGACCACTTGGTCGGTCCGGCGATCGTCCTGGACGCCAGTCGAGCCGCGGAGTCCAATCCAGACTACTTGATCGGCGTTGGCGACCTGGAAGCGTGGGAGGCTAAGCACGGAGCCATTCCGGACGGGAGCATTCTTCTCCTAAGAACCGGATGGGGAGCCCGTTGGCCCGATCGAGGCCGCTACCTGGGAACGACGAAAACAGGCGAAGAGGCCGTGGCCGAGCTTCACTTTCCGGGGCTCGATCCCGCGGCGGCGTCCTGGTTGGTCGAGAACCGGAACATCGACGCGATTGGAATCGACACCGCCAGCATCGACTACGGGCAATCCACGCTCTTCGAGACCCACCGCATCTTGCTCGGCGAGAACATTCCTGCTTTCGAGAACGTGGCATCCCTCGATCGCCTTCCGGAGACGGGGAGCTATTTAGTCGGACTGCCGGTGAAGATGGCAAGGGGAACGGGGAGCCCAGTTCGCCTGGTGGGCGTGATCCCCCGGTGAGAGGCCTTTCGCAGCGTTAGACATCGATCAGGCGCCAGCGTGACCGCGTAAGAAGGCGCGACCGTCCGCGCGACCCAAATCACAGCCCGCCTGCAGCTTGACGCGATCCCGGGTCGCTCGACCCAATCCCAGCGCACGTGAGGGACGCACGGTCCGAATCCGGACGCCGGGTGGCGGTGAGGCTATGAGCTCGGCGGCCTCACGGTAACGCAGGTGACGCTCGGCCAGTGCCTTTCGTACTCCCGGGCTCATCGAAAGGAAGAGACTCCGCTTCCGCTTTCGTCCCCGGTTCTCGATGGAGCTGGTCAGAACGACGACCACCTCGGTTGCACCGAGCGCCACCGCTCGCTTGACGGGGACCGGATCGCTCAAACCTCCGTCGAGGTAGCGCCGTCCCTGGTAGAAGACCGGTCGCCGATAGTAAAAGGGCAGCGCACAGGTGGCACGGAGAGACGTCAGCAAGTCGTCGGCGTGGTTACTGAGATAGCGCGTTGCCCCGGTCTCTGCGTCCGTCACGCCAATATGAAGGGGAGTAGGGCTACGCCTCAGTGCTTCGAGATCCAGGGGACACAACCGCCCATGGACCTCGTCGGTCAAGTAGTCGATATCCATGACGTCGCCGCCCATCAGCAGGCGGTGCCAGCGTATGAATCGCCTCCCGGACAGGTACTCCAGATAGACGGTGCGGTTACGTTGCGGCTGGCCGGCCAGGAAGGATGCCGCGGTACAAGCCCCCGCCGAGCAAGCCACCACGAGGTCGAATGGCTCACCGCCGTCAGCGGCTTCGGCAAAGGCCTCCAGAACCCCCGCGGTATAGGTCGCCCGCATCCCACCCCCCTCCAACACAAGGGCCCGACTTCCTCGGCTCATGAGGAAGGCATTCTATGGGATTCCCTCGGTCCGGTCGCTCGTCATCGGCGGCCTCGCGCATAATAAGCCGCTCATGAAAAACGAGTTCTCTTTCCGCACCCGACGGCAGGCCCTGGAACAGGCCGCGGTCACTCCTCTCGACGTGGTCGTTATCGGCGGTGGCATCACCGGAGCGGGAATCGCTTGGGACGCGGCCACCCGGGGACTCCGTACCGCGGTTTTCGAGCGCCGTGATTTTGCCCACGCGACCAGCAGCAAGACCTCGAAGATGGTCCATGGTGGACTCCGCTACCTCCAGGGATTGGAGCTCTCCTTGGTCAAGGAATCGCTGCGAGAGCGGAACCGCCTCCTCGAGAGCGCCAAGGAACTCGTGAGCTGGGTTCCCATCGCGGTGCCCCTCTATTCGCGATGGGACGGCCTGAAGTTTCGGTTGGGCCTGACCATCTACGATGCGCTCGCTCGCGAACCCGATAGGAGATACCAAAGTCTCGGCAGCGAAGAAATCCGAGAGAGCGTACCCTTCCTGAACGAGAGCGGGCTGCGGGGCGCGCTCCAGTATTGGGACGGCCTGATGGACGACAGTCGTCTCAATCTGGCGGTGATGGCTTCCGCAGCCGCGGGTGGGGCTCTGGTCGCGAACTACGCGGAGGTGACCGACCTCGTCATCACGAACGACCGCGTCTCCGGCGTGCGAGTTCGAGATGCCAGGCAAGCGCAAGACCTGACCGTGCGCTCGCGAATCGTCGTCAACGCGACCGGGCCGTGGGTCGAACGGTTCCTTCCCAATTCAGGG
>JBOGJF010000365.1:0-4106 GCA_050747785.1 Vicinamibacteria bacterium | reverse complement strand
TCGCCAATGAGCTCTTGGATCTCGTAACGGTCTCCGAATCGGGCGTGACGTTGAAGGATCGCCGTCTTGGCGCTCACCGGTCCTTCGGCGACCGGTTCCTCGGCATCGGCGGCCGCGCGCACACCTTCCTCATGGACGGCTTCGGAGTCGGGGCGGTTAGGGCCGAAAATATCGACGAGCAGCTCTCCGCAGAACTCGCATTCGACGGCTTCCGATGGACCGGTTTTTCCGCACGCGGGGCAAGTCATGGTGGGCGGCGCCGGTCGACTCACCACACCGGCGTTGGGACCGGGTGCTGGTGAGCGATTGCGCTGAGCTCCTGAAACAACTCCATCATGCTGGCGGGACGCTCGGCCCGCTTCTTCTCTAACATGCGCATCACGAGGTCGGCGAGGGGGGACGAGATTCTCGCTTCGGGATTGACCTCCTCGAATGGAATCGGCGCCGACTTAAGGTGTTTGGCGATGTACCCCTGCGGTGTCTTGGCTCGAAAGGGTCTCGATCCGGTGAGCATCTCATAGAGCGTAATGCCCAAAGAATAGATGTCGGAGCGACCATCGATATCGCCCGACAGCGGTCCCTGTATTTGCTCCGGCGAGCAGTATTCCGCCTTGCCGACGAATTTCAATGTGTCGGTCAGCTTCGTCGCCTCGACCGCGATGACATTTTTTGCGATTCCGAAATCGATGATCTTCACGTTCTCCGAGTCGTCCTCCGGCACGAGCACGATGTTGTCGGGAGAGACGTCCCGATGCACGATGCCCTGTTGGTGCACCGCGGCCAGGCCCAGCGCGGTTTGTTTGGCAATCTCGATACATTGCGCTTCGGGCAGCCATCCCTTCTGGCGCAGGCGGCTCCGCAGGCTCACCCCTTCGAGGTACTCCATCACCATGAAGAGGATTTCCCGTCCGAGGACCCCGAACTCGTGAACGGTGACGACATGGGCGTGCTTCAACCGAACGAGAATCTGCGCTTCGCGCTGGAACCGGGCCTTGAACTCCTTCATGGAGTCGGGGCCCTCCGGGTTCAAGAGCTTGATGGCACGAAGCTCGTCGAGAAGGACGTGACGGGCTTTGTAGACCCGGGCCATGCCGCCCTGGCCAACACATTGGAGGATGGCGTACTCGCGCAACCGCTTGCCGATGAGCTCATCCTGCATACACCAGTCCCTATCTTCTTTAAGTAGCAAGACATGTGCCGTAACGCAGCCGGGCGGCATCCGGTCCATGTGGACTAAAGTCTTACTCAGCAGTAGATTAACCGCGCAGAGCTACACCGGGTATCGCGGCCACTCGGCTGGATCGTGGGGACGCCAACACATCCTGTGGTGAAACTCCCCCGGGGACCGCCATCGACCTTGTAAGATGACGCTCCTCGAAACCGTATATCGGAGTGACGGATGATGAGCCAGGCAGACCTCATCACGCGTATCGCGCGAGTCCAAGCTGGCGAGGCGGACGCGTGGGGCGAGCTCTACCAGGACCTGGCGCCGACGGTGTTTCGACTCTGCCGGCGGGCTCTCAAGACGCGAGAGGACGCGGAGGACGCGACCACGGAGATCTTCTTGAAGGTGAGAGTGAAGCTTGGTCAGTACGACCGCGATCGGCCCTTTCGGCCGTGGCTGTTCAAGCTGGCGGCGAACCACTGCTGGGACGAGCTTCGACGCCGGCAGCGACGTGGAGAGATCGCTGATATCGACTCGCTCGGTGCCGAAAGTCCGGAACCGGGGCCGCTGGCACGACTCCTCGCCGAGCAGAGACGTCAAGACGTCCGTGGCGCGCTTGCCAAGCTCAATGATCGTGACCGCCTGGCGCTCGTCATGCGGTACTACGCCGAGCTCAGCTACGACGAGATCGCGGAAGTCCTCGGTGTCACCTCGACGCTCGTTGGTGTGCTGCTCTTGCGGGCGCGCCGCCGGTTGCGGCACATGCTGATCGACGAAGGAGGAGCATGAATCACCTCGACGAGCTCATCTACCTTCGATACCTGGACGGCCAGCTCGCTCGAGACCGCGCCGCCGAGATCGAGAAACATACGGCGGCGTGCGCCTCATGCCGTGGGCTGTTCGAGGGCCTGCAACGCGAGACATCGCTGCTGCGCGACACCCTGGGCGAGGCCGACGAGCCGCTGCCCGAGCGGTTCGACGTCCCAACCAGCGAGGATGTGTCCTGGGCATGGCTGAGCGTCGCGGCGCTCGCGGTCTTTGGGCTCTCGATGTTTTGGCAACGAGTGCTCGAGCCCTGGTGGAACGGACTGGAGTCGGCGGGCATCGGACGAGAGACCCTCTTCTCCGTGCTCTTGTTCCAGGGACTTCTTTGGAGAGGATGGACGACGATGGCTGACAAGTTGGTGCAAGGATTAGGCTTGGTTCTCTTAACGGGAGCCCTAGCGGCCACGATGCACTGGGGGATCCGCCTCCATCGGACAGGGATGCGCATATTGGTGGCCCTGGTGGTCGCGCTGGGCCTCACGTCCTCCGCTTACGCCGCGATCATCGAGTCCGCGGAGAGCTACGTCTTGCCGGAAGGACAAGTCATCGCCAACGACCTGATCGTGACGGCGCAGACCGTTCGCATCGAAGGCACCATCGAAGGCGATCTCATTGCGTTCGCGCAGACGGTGAGCGTCACCGGCCGCGTCGAGGGCGACGTCCTGGTATTCGCCCAGAGACTCCACGTGACGGGTCAGGTGGATGGGAACGTCCGCAGTTTCGGAGAGTTTCAAGACCTCGAGGGCCTCGTCGCGAGGAACGTCACCGTCTTTGGTGAAACCGTGCAACTCCATTCCGATGCCGAAGTCTCAGGGAGCTTCACCTCCGCCTCGGAGACCTCGACCCTCGACGGCCGGGTGGGCCGGGACCTGATCGTCTTCGCGGAAACGAGCACGGTCAACGGAAGCGTGGGCGGCGACGCGCGCCTGGCCGGCGAGACCGTCAAGATTGGCCCCAACGCCGAGATCGCGGGCGCGTTGACGATTCACAGCGGAGGAGAGCCCGACATCTCCCCGGACGCCAGCTTGTCGACCGGCCCCAACATCGAGCGCACGGAGGACGACTCATCGGGCTCGTCGTTCTTCGGACGAATCGTGTGGCGTTTTCTCGCCTGGGCTGCTTCCTTCATCTATGGACTGGTGGTGCTCTTTCTGGCTCCGCGCATGGTGACCCGGGTGGTGGAGAATCTATCCCGCTATGGCGTGTCGATCGGCCTCGGGGCCGTCGCCCTGGTAGCGATCCCCATCGCCATCGTCGTCGTTTGCCTTACGCTCGTCGGCATTCCACTGGGGTTGGTCGCCCTGGCGGGCTACGTGCTGGCCATCTATTCGGCGCAAGTGTTCGTCGGATCGTGGATGGGTCAAGTGCTGCTAGGTAAGTCCAAGACGAAGGGTGAGGCCATCCGTCGCCTCGCGCTGGGACTCGCGATTCTCCATATCGCCGTCCTGGTGCCCGTGATGGGCGGGATCGTAAGCCTCGCGGTCGCGCTCTGGGGGTTCGGCGCCTTCATCCTGGCTCTCCTCGGGTCGCCGCGCTCCGAGATGGTGCCCGCCTAGAGCCCAGCGAGTGCATGCCTTGACTGGCTTGCCTAGATGAGCCACGCTTGCCGGAACGGCCATGGTGCTACGAGCGATCCAGGACTTCTTCGAGGCGCAAATTCAACCCGCGGCTCGGGAGCCCGCGGCGAGCTCTTCACAACGCGGCCTGCAGCTAGCCACCGCCGCGCTCCTCATCGAAATGACCCGCGCCGACTTCAAGGTCGAGGAGAGCGAGCGGCGCTTGGTGGGCGAGGCGATCAGCAAGGCCTTCGATCTCACGCCGGACGATACCGACGAGCTCATCCGTCTAGCCCACGAGGAGTCTCGGCAGTCGGCGTCGATCTATGACTTCACGCATCTCATCGATCGAGGATTTTCTCTCGAGCAGAAAACCCACATCGTGGAGCTACTGTGGCAGGTGGCGCTCAGCGACGCCGAGCTGGAAAAACACGAGGAGCACCTCATTCGGAAGATCGCCAAGTTGATTCACGTGGAGCACCGAGACTTCATCGACGCCAAGCTGAGAGCTCAGGAGAATCTCCGACGCGAGCCGTCGGAGTGAGCTGGCAGGCTGCTCA
>JBOGJF010000364.1:0-8249 GCA_050747785.1 Vicinamibacteria bacterium | reverse complement strand
CACCACGGGTAGCTTTCCTTGCCCCGCGGATCCGTCGCGCTAGGGCCAGGATCAGTTTGACCTCGCGCGCGCGCAGACCGGCGCGCCCGAAGAGCTCTCGCCACTCCACGAAGCGCGCCTCCGGGTTATCGATCGGGAGGAACCCGATCGAAAGCATCGCATCCCGCAGCGATCCGAGAGCGCGTTCGACGTCCGCTTGGTCGGCACGCTCAGCGACGGTTGGGCTCGCTTCGCCAGCGGTCATGAAGACCTCGTAGGCCGCCACCATGACCGCCTGCGCCAGGTTGAGCGACGGCTGGGAGGGGTTGGACGGGATGCCGACCCGTCGCTGGCAGCGAAGCAGCTCTTGCTCGGTCAGGCCCTTGGACTCCGGCCCGAAGACCAGGGACACCGCCGCCGAAGATTCCAGCGAAGCGATCTCGTGCGCCATCGCTCTAACGTCGATGGGTGTGACACGGCCCCCGCTCCTTCCCGTGAGTCCGGCGGTGTAGATGGAGCCGGCGAGCGCCTCGTCGAGCGAGTCGAAGACCCGAGCTTCCTCGAGCGCGTCCTCGGACCGCCACGCCATGCGCCACGCTTCAACCGTGCGCCAGTCGCCGGGCGCGACGAGATCGAACCCCGCGAGATCCATGTTCTTCACGGCCCGAGCGACGGCTCCGATGTTGGCGGCGTGCTCGGGGCGAATCAGGACGATCCGAACGCTTGCCATTGGTAAACTATAGCCCTCATGGCTCGGCGACGGGATCCCAACAAGCCCTTCCTCGACATCGAGGGGGATCCGGAGTCGTTTACGATCCCTCGTCGCAAGTGGAGGGAGCTTCTGTTCGTCGGTGCGATGGTTTCGGATGGCGACGCGTACGTGCGGGACCCCTCGCGGCCGCTACCCCCGTTTCGGATCCCGGACCTCTTCCCCGTCGGCGTGCGCTTCCGGGTTCGGGAAGAAGGGGATCACGTTCGCATCGAAAGAGTGGAAGATCCCTCGCCTTCGCTCAGGTGATATCAAGTTCGAGCTTCGGCGAGGCAAGCTTTCGTACGGCTTCCACGACACGCTCGACCGAGAGCCGCTCCTCTTTTCCGGAACGGAGATCCTTCAGTTTCACTTCCTTCGCGACCCATTCATCCGGTCCCACGATGACGGCGAAGTGAGCACCGGCTTGGTCCGCGGCTTTCAGATCCTTCCCCACCCCCGCTGGCGAGTAGGGTGACTCGACCGGGATGCCCGCCTTCCGAAAGAGTCGGGCCACCGTGCGGGCGGCTCCGGAGAGTTCTTTACCAACCGGGATCACGACTACCGTGACGCGAGGTTTGAGCTCGGGCAGCAGCCCGCGGTCCTTCAAGAGCTCGGTCAGGACCACATCACCCATTCCGAAGCCGAGAGCGGGAAGATCCGGCCCACCCAAAGAGGCAATCAAGGTGTCATACCGCCCGCCCCCGCAAATCGCTCGCAGCTCGCCCCGGCGGTCGTAGAGCTCGAAGACGATTCCCGTGTAATACGCAAGACCGCGAACGACCGAGAAATCGACTTCGACGAAGCCGCCTAATCCTACCTCTCGGAAGAGCTCCAGGTACTTCTCGAGTGCTTCGAGAGCCGGCATCGACTCGGGAAGCGTAGTCTTCGGACCGGACCTGAACCAGTCGAAAAGAGAGATCTCTTTCGAGCAAAGACCTTCCAGCTCTTCGATGTGGGCGGGAGGCACACCAGCATCGCTCAGAAGATCCCGAAACGTAAGCTCCGGAACCTTGCGAAACTTGTCGATGGCCGCGTAAACCGCCGGTATCTTTTCGTTCGGCACCTCCAACCGGTGCAAGACGCCCGCGACGAGGCGCCGGTCGTTGACCCGCTCGACGACGTCCTTCTCGCTGAGCCCGAGGGCACGCTGGACGTCGAGCGCGGCCGACAGGAGCTCGGCGTCCGCCTCGACCTCGGTGGCCCCGATTATGTCCATGTTGAGCTGAAAGTGCTCGCGGAGCCGTCCGCGCTGCTTCCGCTCGTAGCGAAAGACCTGCGGGATGGAGAACCACTTGATGGGCTTGGGAAGCTGACTCGCTCGGGCGGCCATCATGCGCGCGAGGGTCGGCGTCATTTCCGGCCGGAGAGCCACCTCTCGGTCTCCCTTGTCCACGAAGTGGTAGAGCTGGCCGACGATCTCCTCTCCCGACTTGCGCGTGTAGAGCGTGAGCTCTTCGAGCGGCGGGCCGTCGAACTCGGAAAAGCCATAACTCCGCGCGGTTCTGCGCCAGATGTCAAAGATGTAATTCCTTATCGCGAGATCTTCGGGAAAGAAATCGCGGAATCCCTGCAGGGGTTTCATCTTCGTCGGAGAGCGTAACCGAAGGCGTGCCGCCGCGCAAAGCCCCGCAAATTGACGGTCGTGGGCACCTTGCTCGGGTGCGGAGGAGAGCTTAGTCCTGCTAGACGCGCCGGTTACTAAGGCGATCCTTCCCTCGAAACGCTGGTCTCGCACGAAAACCTCCTCGTCTTTGGCATCCGATTCACGGAAAGACTATCTTGTTCGAGCGCCTTGAGAATACCCCGAAGGAGCCCGGTCGAGGGCCTCGGTGGGAAACGGTCGCCGCGATGCCCGAGCTACCCGATATCACGATCTACATCGAAGCCCTCGAGACGAGAACCGTGGGTCGCACTCTCGAGAGAATCCGTCTGGTCAGTCCCTTCCTCCTTCGCTCCGTCGATCCGCCGATTCGCGAGCTCGAGGGTAGGCGGGTCGTGGGCCTCAGGCGTTTGGGGAAGCGCATCGTGTTCGCGCTCGGGGACGAGCTCTTCCTGGTTCTCCACTTGATGATTGCGGGAAGGCTTCACTGGAAGGACACACCGCCGGGCGGCGGAGAGAGGCCGACGGTTCCGGGTAAGAGAGGGCTCGCCGCGTTCGACTTTACCTCGGGGACGCTGACCCTCACCGAGGCCGGCTCTCAAAAGCGCGCGTCGCTGCATCTCGCCCGGGGAGAGCGCTCGCTCATCAGCCTGAATCCAGGCGGGCTCGAGGTGTTGGACGCGGATCTCGGAGCCTTTCACGAGGCCCTCATCGTGGAGAATCACACGCTCAAGAGAGCCCTGACCGATCCCTGGCTTTTCTCCGGCATCGGGAATGCCTACTCGGATGAGATCCTCCATCGCGCGCGTATCTCCCCGGTGAAATGGACGCGCCGTCTCGAGGCGGAGGAAGTCGAAAGACTCTATCGGGCCACTCAGGCGACGTTGCGCGAGTGGATCGAAAGGCTGCGACTGGAAACGGGGAAGGGATTTCCGGAGCGGGTCACGGCCTTTCGGCCCGCGATGGTCGTTCATGGCCGTTACGGGAAGCCTTGCCCGGTATGTGGATCGCCAGTGCAGCGGATCGTCTACGCCTCGAACGAGACCAACTATTGTGCGACTTGCCAGACAGGTGGAAAGCTCCTCGCCGATCGCGCGCTATCGCGGCTTCTCAAGAGTGATTGGCCGCGGACGCTCGAGGAGTTGGAAGAGCTCCACCGGTAAGGTGACTAGTCGGACCGGTTCTTGGGTGAAGCGCTTTCTAGCGTCGAGATGAGCTTGCTCGCCGCCGCCGGAGACGCGACCTGGCTTCCCAAGACGATGTCTCGTGCCGAGATCTCTCGCGCATAGACGTCTTTGTTGGCATCGTCGTCCGGGCGAAGGCTAGCTCCTTCGAGAGAGACCCCAGCGAAAAGGCCCTGCGAGCGGGAATAAGTAAGTATCTCGGCGCGCATCGACGCGTCGGTCGCCGCGCCCGTCGAACGGCCCTTGGGGCCCGCGGCGGCGGAGGCATCCGCGCCGAGCTTCACCTTGCTGGAGAGAAGGGCATTGGCACCCTTATTGTTCATCACGAGGAAGATGAAATCGGTTGCCTGGCCGCCGATCTGGAAACCGATGTTGGCGCCGTCGAGCCGATAGAGGGCCGGCGGGCCCCAGGGACCACCAAACGCCTCGCCACTCCGGCAAACCATCGCGCCCGCGCCGTAGCTGCCGCCGATCCCGAGCGCAAACTTCTTGACCGAGGGCATGACCAGCACGCACTCCGCTTTGTCGAGCAGATCCCTCGGTATCGACTCCGGCATGTCGAGAACTTCTTGGAGGACCGTACCGCACTCCCGGAGTCGCTCGTCGAACTTATCGGTCTGAACGGCCCCGGAAGCGGGAAGTGCCAAGAGAGCAAGGATCGACAGGGTTCGCATGCGAGTCCTCCTTGTTTGGCGCAGCTTTTATTAAGTTTAGCGAGCGAAATCGCGATGCGCAAGACACGAGAACGCGGTCAGGGAAGGAATTCGGTGTAGCTCGCTCCTCGGGGTCCCTCGGCTCGCGGGGCGGGCGGTGTCTCGCTGGGCGCGCCTGGCGCAACGGCGGAAGCGGTATCTCGCCGGGCCACCTCGCCCATCACGTAACCGAAGACGGCACTAGACCAGAAGCTCGCAGGAAAGATGCCGACGCAAAAGAGGATGATCCCGAACTGAGACAGGAAGCTAGCGGCGAGGAAGATGATCAGTGCCAGGCCATAGTTGCCGACGTTTCTCTTGATGAAAAGCACGTTCTGGCGATAGTCGAATGCCGCCGCGACGCGGTCGTGAAGGATGAATCGAAGAATGGCCGCCGGGAGGTAGAGAAGAAGGGCGATCCCCGCCAGGGTGAAGAGAACGTATCCGGCGAGCATCACCAGGACCGCCATCATACGCAGCGTATCCGGTGCGTCGTGAGACGCGGCGGCGGCGCCACCGGCCGCGAGAGCCAGCAGTGCAATCAAAAGGGCGAGGGGGAGGATGTGGCCCAAATAGACCACGATCGCACGGGCGCCGTCCGCGAAGATGCCGCCAAGATCGTCCCACTCGGGTAGCGGATGCTCTTCTCCGGCCGCGGTTCGCCGCGTGATCCGGACGACGTAGCCCGCCACAAAAAAGCTGCCGACGAAAAAGACCGATAGCAAGGTGAAGAGGCTCCCCAGTACCAGCTTGTTCACCCATCTGGGATCTTCGAAGAAGAAGCGAAGGGCCTTTCCGAAATCGAGGGGCGAGGTCGTTTGGGTCGTCATGGCGGCAGTCTATAACAGCAAACCGGGCGGGGTTCAAAGGCGGCGAGCCCAGGCCGGTTTTTGCTACAGTGGACCGGCGGCTTGAACCGAGAACAATTAGAATCTAATGTTAGAGGTTCGTCTCCGGCTAAAGAGAGGAGCAGGATGAGCCAAACGAGTCAAGGTTTCCTCGGAGCGCGGTCCAACTTCGATTCCGGGGGCGGAAAGGCAACCATGTTCCGTCTCGATGCGCTCGAGAAGGCCGGCCTGGGTGCCGTGTCCCGTCTCGCCTTTTCGGTCAAGGTTCTCCTGGAAGCGGTGCTCCGTAACTGTGACGGAAGGCTCGTCACCGAGGACGATGTCGCGGCCATTGCCGGCTGGCAGGCTTCGAGCCCCGGCGACCGCGAAGTGCCGTTCCAGCCGGCTCGGGTGGTGCTACAAGACTTCACCGGCGTCCCGGCGGTGGTCGACCTGGCGGCGATGCGCAATGCGGTGAAGCGCCTGGGAGGCGATCCAGAAAGGATCAATCCGGCTGTGCCGGTGGATCTCGTCATCGATCACTCCGTGCAGGTCGATGTCTTCGGATCGACCATGGCCTATCAAAAGAACGCGGAGATCGAGTTCCAGCGGAATCGGGAGCGTTATGAGTTCCTGCGCTGGGGCCAAGAGGTCTTCGACAACTTTCGGGTGGTGCCGCCCGCCACTGGAATCGTGCATCAGGTCAACCTCGAGTACCTCGCCAAGGTCGTCGATGCCCGCGAGCAAGGTGGTGAGCTCCGGGTGTTCCCGGACACGCTGGTGGGCACGGATTCCCACACCACGATGATCAATGGGCTCGGTGTTCTCGGTTGGGGCGTCGGCGGTATCGAGGCGGAAGCCGCCATGCTCGGGCAACCCGTCTATATCCTCATGCCCAAGGTCGTCGGCTTCAAGCTGCGGGGTGAGCTTCGCGAAGGTGTCACCGCCACGGATCTCGTTCTCACGGTAACGCAAATGCTTCGCGCGAAGGGCGTGGTCGACAAGTTCGTGGAATTCTACGGCGCCGGGCTCTCGCAGATGTCTCTTCCCGATCGGGCGACCGTGGCCAACATGGCGCCGGAGTACGGAGCGACCATGGGGTTCTTCCCGGTCGACCGCGAGACGCTCGCCTACCTGCGCCGAACCGGTCGTACCGAGGAAGAGATCGCGCGTGTCGAGCGATATACCAAGGAGCAGGGGCTCTTCCGTACGGACGAGACGCCCGATCCCGATTACACCGACACGTTGGAGCTCGATCTGGGCACGGTGGAGCCGAGCCTAGCGGGTCCCAAGCGTCCCCAGGATCGGGTGGGGCTCGCCGACATGAAGACCGCGTTCCACAAATCCCTCACCGCGTCGCCGAAGGAGCGGGGATTCGGGTTGTCCGATAAGGATCTCTCGCGGACCGTCCCGGTGAGATTCAATGGAGCGCGCGAGACGATCGGTCACGGATCGGTGGTGATCGCGGCCATCACCTCGTGCACGAACACGTCGAATCCCTCGGTGATGCTGGGAGCGGGGCTGCTCGCCAAGAAGGCGGCTGAGCGCGGTCTCAGAGTTCCCGCCTATGTCAAGACAAGCCTTGCCCCTGGCTCCAAAGTCGTTACCGAGTACCTACGTGCCGCGGGACTGACCGCACCGCTCGAGCAGTTGGGCTTCTATCTCGTCGGGTATGGCTGTACGACTTGCATCGGGAACAGCGGCCCGCTTCCCCAGCCAGTTACGGATTCCGTTACGGAAGGCGAGTTGGTTGCCGCGGCCGTGCTGTCCGGGAACCGGAATTTCGAGGGGCGCGTGCACCCGCTCGTCAAGGCGAACTATCTAGCCTCGCCGCCTCTGGTCGTCGCCTACGCGCTCGCGGGAACGGTGGATATCGATCTGACGAAGGAGCCCCTGAACCGGGATGCTCGGGATGCCGGAGGAGATCCCGTCTTCCTACGCGACATCTGGCCGTCTCAGCAAGAAATACTGGACACGGTGAATCAGGCGATCCGACCCGAGATGTACCACGAGATCTACGGAAACGTCTGGGACGGGAACGCCGAGTGGAACGCCGTTCAGGTCAAGGGAGGCGAGCTCTACGACTGGCAGCCCGAATCGACCTACATTCAGGAGCCACCGTTCTTCCTCGACCTGTCGAAAGAGCCCGCGCCGCTGGCCGAGATTCGGTCCGCGAGAGTGCTGGCCCTGCTAGGTGATTCCGTCACGACGGATCACATCTCCCCGGCGGGAGCCATTCCGGACGATAGTCCCGCGGCGCGGTACTTGATCGAGCATGGTGTGGAAAAGAAGGACTTCAACTCCTTCGGCTCTCGTCGCGGTAACGATCGCGTGATGGTTCGGGGCACGTTCGGCAACATCCGCATCAGGAACCAGCTCGTCCCGAACGTCGAGGGAGGCGTCACGATTCATTTGCCGAGCGGAAAGCAGATGTCCATCTTCGACGCGTCGGTCCGCTACCGTGAAGAGAGCACGCCTCTGCTGGTGATTGCCGGCAAGGAGTACGGCTCGGGCTCCTCCCGAGATTGGGCGGCGAAGGGGACTCTTCTCCTCGGCGTGAAGGCCGTCATCGCCCAGAGCTACGAGCGGATTCATCGCAGCAACCTGGTTGGTATGGGAGTCCTGCCGCTGGAGTTCGTGAGCGGAGAAGGTGCGGATTCGCTCGGGATCACCGGCAAGGAGGAGCTCGACGTCGAGAGCCTGGGGGCAGACCCGCATCCGAGACAAGAGCTTCGAGTCACGGCGAGACGTCCGGACAAGTCCGAGATCCGCTTCAGGGTCGTTGCCCGGCTGGACTCGGCGGTGGAGATCGACTACTTCCGGAGGGGCGGCATCCTCCAGACCGTGATCAGAAACCTAGTCGGCTAAGGCATTCCCGGGGCGTCAATCGTAGTCAAAGGGCCGCGTCCGCCTTCGCCAGCGCAAAGACAGTTGTGGCTTCGGCGCACTCAGGCTTCCAATAATTGCAGTCGAAGGGTCTCGGAGGCGGCCTTGGCCGCCGTTAGCGGCTAATCGTAATCAAACGGCCGCGGAGGCGGCTTGTCGTCCTTTTCCGCTCTTTCGAAGGCTTCCCGGAATTTCTTTTCCAGAAGCTCCTCTCGGTTCTCGTGCTCTCGTACGGATTGCGCGAAGCGATCCTCGGCTTCCTGCCGCCGTTTCTTTTCCTCCGAGACCGCTTGCTCGAAGCTCTTCGCCGGACCCTCGGGTGGTTTCTCG
>JBOGJF010000363.1:0-10796 GCA_050747785.1 Vicinamibacteria bacterium | reverse complement strand
TCGTAGCAGGCGATCTTGAAGCCCTCGAACCGTGTTGCGCGGAAGGAAAAAGCCTTCCGCACGGCGGGCAACACGCGACGCCCGACTTCCTCGGTGAGATCCCGCAAGAGCTCGGGGTCGGTCACCGTGTGATCGCGCCTCCGCTTGTATTCGTCGTCCAGGACGTTCTCGCGGGCGCCCGCTTTCGACTGCTCGACGCCGGTCTCTTCGTTTCCCTCCGCCCAGACCGCCATCAACTGCTCGCAATAGCGAAGATCCAGGACGTCGGGAATCAGAAGGACCGGGGCCTGAGAGTGGATCTCGACAGCCTCGTCGAGAGGCAGCGTGTCGAGAAGCGTCGCGACCTGCTCCGCCCAGGACTCCTGCTCTTTCACCGGATGGGAGGAGATGACGCGCAGGCTCCGATTCAGCACGAAGACGGTCATGGGCGGGCCCGGCTCGATGCCGTAACTCTGGCGCACCGCCCCCGCCACGTCGGAGAAGGCGGTCATCGAGAGCTCTTGCTCGGAGAAGACGCGGCGGTTGGCTTCCGGCGACTCTCCGTTGATGGCGAAGAGCGAGATGGGTCTCGCCGCGAGCGTCGCCGCGAAGTGCTTCAGCTCCTGGAGGGACGCCTCGTTCTCGTTCGTCTCGTAGAAGAGGAGGACCGTGGGGGTGCCGCCGGCCTGGCCGATGAAGCGCGTCGGGACGCCTTCTTGAGAGGGGAGGACGAAGTCGGGAGCCCAGTCTCCCCGTTCCAAGAGGCGCGGTGTCGGTTGGGTGATACCGAGTCCTCCCTCTTAGCGGCTTCTTACCGCCGTTGGTTCAATTTCGCGAGGAGCCGGAGCATCTCGAGGTAGAGCCAGATCAGCGTGACCAGCAGACCGAACGCTCCATACCACTCCATGTACTTCGGCGCGCCCTGCTCGGCGCCGGTCTCGATGAAATCGAAGTCCATCACCAGATTGAGCGCGGCGATAACGACCACGAACAGGCTGAAGATGATGCCGATCGTCCCGCTTCCATGGATGTAGGGAATGCTGATGCCGAAAAACCCGAGGACGATGGAGGCGAAATAGACGAGCGCGATACCTCCTGTCGCCGCCACGACCCCCAGCTTGAAGTTCTCGGTGACCTTGATGAGACCGGACTTGTAGGCCATGAGGAGCGCGAAAAGCGTGCCGAACGTGAGCCCAACCGCCTGGATGACGATCCCGGGATACATCTGCTCGAACATCGCCGAGATCGCACCCAGGAAGAGTCCCTCCAGCAGCGCGTAGATGGGTACGGTGAGCGGCGACCATGTCTTCTTGAAGACGGTCACCATGGCGACGATGAAGCCGCCGATGGCGCCTCCCAACAGAAATGGCATGACCACGCCCGGATTGGTCAGATACATGTTCCAAGTCCACGCGGCGCTCACGACGCAGAGGAGCAGCGAGATGCCGGTCTTGTTCACGGTCCCCTGCAGGGTCATGGGCTCGCCCCGTACGGCGGCGCCAGGATAGGCGGCGGTCGTGGCCAAGTTCTGAAATGTTTGGGCGCTCAGCGCGGGATTTCCGCTTCTCATCATCTTTGCAATACCTCCGTTACAGGACGATCATAGCCCAAAATGACGCGAAAGGAGGACTACCCATGGCGCTCGTTGTGACCTCGAGCAGCTTCACCCACCAAGGGGAAATCCCCAGTCAATACACGTGCGAGGGAAAAGACATCTCGCCGCCTCTCGCCTGGTCGGGCGCTCCCGAGAAGACCAAGAGCTTCGCCCTGATCGTGGACGACCCTGATGCCCCGGATCCCAAGGCCCCGAAGCGCGTTTACGTCCACTGGATGCTCTACAACCTGCCGGCGTCGGCGAGCGGTCTCGCGGAGGCCGTCAAGCCCGCGAAGCTTCCGGCCGGCACCAGGGAAGGCAAGAACGATGGGGGCCGTACCGGCTACGGGGGCCCTTGTCCTCCCATCGGCCGCCACCGCTACTTCCACAAGCTCTATGCGTTGGACACCGTGCTCCCGGATCTCAAAACACCTACTAAGAAGGAGCTGGAGGCCGCGATGGAAGGTCACGTGCTGGCCCGCGCGGAGCTCATCGGGACGTACCAGAAGCGCGGCTGATCGAAAGACCTCGGACAACCGAGCAGCGGGTCTCGCTCATGATCTGGAGCGATAGCGTGAGCGAGCTCCCGCCGATCGTGTTACCCTGATCCTTGACTGTATGTACGTTTGTGCATATCATTAACCTGTGGAATTTGAATGGGACGGCCGCAAGGCCGCCTCAAACCTAACCAAGCACGGCGTTGACTTTGCTGATGCGGTCACTGTCCTTGACGACGAACTCGCGGTTACCGTTCGCGACGACAGTGGGAGTGAGGAGCGGTATGTAACCATTGGAATGGATGCAACCGGTCGACTCGTGGTTGTCGTTTACGCCTGGCGTGGGGAGCGGGTGAGAATCATCTCTGCAAGAAGGCCGACGTCAACGGAGCGGAAGAGCTACGAAGGCTAGTCTTATGAAGAAAGAGTACGATTTCAGTCGAGGGAAACGTGGGGCCGTTATTAAGGCACCACCGGGCAAGACCCGTATCACCATTCGAATCGATGACGATATCTTGCAGTGGTTTCGCAAACAAGTTCACGCAGCGGGCGGTGGAAACTACCAGACCCTGATCAACAACGCGCTGCGTGACTTCATGAATTCAAGCGATGATCGTCTCGCGGAAACTCTTCGAAGTGTTGTACGCGAGGAGCTGGTCAAATACGGGAAAAAGCGTATCAAGTGAGAAGGAGCCTGTCTCACACACCGTTCGCCGACGAACGGCCCCGTTCCAGAGCTGTGTCGCTACGAAGCTACGGCTATCCTTCCCGCTTGCGAATCTCATACAGCAGCCTTCGGAGGAGCGGCAGCATTCTTTGATCCTCGGGTCGGTTTGCCGATTTGATCTCGTCGGCCTGGAGCGGGCTCATGTCATTCGTCGATGAGAGGTCCTTCGGGACGGACGCTCAGGTAGAAGCGAAGGAAGGCGGCATTGGCCTCGAGCCTTTCCTCGGGCGTCCAGGCGAGCCGCTCCACGATGAGACTTCGATCGTGCTCGTCAGGGTCCCCTTGCCGCTTAAGGGCTTCAGACAGAGCTTTCTGATCGAACTCGGCTCGCTCCTTCATGCCTTGAGTATAACGTTGTGGAGGGCTTGGAGATACCGATACCCGGCGGGCGCTCGACGCGTGGATAGAGCGGGCGAGGAGCGCTTTCCCGGTTCCTCGCTCGCCGCGGATCAGGATCGGGCGCGGGATCTTCGCGAGCTTTCAGTCAACAAAGCCATGATCCAGATGGCGCGGTCTCGCACGAGGGGATGTTTGCCACTGGAAGCGGGCAGGACCCCAACTCGCCGCGCAGGCGATAAGGGCCGGTCTCATCGACGAGTTCCAGGTGATTGTCTGCCCCGCGGTCGTCGGCGGCGGAAAGCGATTCTTCCCTGGCAACGTGCGCCTAGATTTGGAGTTGCTCGAGGAGCGCCCGTTCGGAAACGGCGTGGTCATCCTGCAGTACGGCGTCCGCGGGGCTGCTCGCGGGCTTCATCCGGCCTGAAGGCTTCCGAAATCAGCGTGAGGCCTAACAGATTGAAGCTGACGAGGTCCGCGCATAACGAGGCGGGGTGCGGCCCTCGCAGCTTAATCCAGTGGTTAGGCGTCAAACGCACGCCCTGTCGGACTTGCCGTTGGTATATGCTCCACATATACTGCTTGGGTGCCGACGTTCCGCGATGAATTGGCGGACTGTACTGGCTTCGAGTGGGATGCCGGGAACTCGGGGAAGAATTGGGAGCGGCACGGCGTGACGCAGGGCGAGACGGAGCAGGTGTTCTTCAATCGGCCGGTACGGGTGGCGCCCGCGAAGTTCGTTCAGGGCGAGCCTCGTTACGCAGCCCTGGGATCGAGCAGCGGCGGCCGCCTGCTGACGGTGGTGTTCACCCTTCGCGGCACCCTGATTCGGCCCATTTCGGCGCGCGATATGAGCCGCCGCGAGCGGAGGCTATATGAGCAGAAGGAAGAAGAGTAGGATCCCCCGCTTCCGGAGCGAGGACCAGGAGCGGGCGTTCTGGGCCGAGCACGACGTGGTGGACTACTTCGATTGGGACAAGGCGGTGTCGGGATCCTTCCCGGCCCTCAAGCCCTCGACCACGACCATTTCGGTGCGGTTACCGGAGGCGATGCTCGAGGAGTTGAAAGCGCTCGCAAATGAGCGTGACGTTCCCTATCAGTCTCTGCTCAAGGTGTTTCTGGCGGAGCGCATTGCGCGCGAACGCGAATCACGGCGGAAGGTCCGGGTTTGACGCCTAACAGGGCAATGCACCTGCCAAAAGCGGGCCGACCGTCGTCGTGCATCGAGAGTTTCCGGTGGCCCGCTTTGCAGGTGATTGCCAGGCCGTTATACGCATTGGGTGCCGGCATCATCGGTGGTCGCCGCCCACAATCGCTGGCCATTGTTCGGGAGGAATTGGACGATTCATTCCTTCGAGTTCAAGCATTGGTGAGCCTGGAGAGAATTGGAACGGCACGAGCCGTGCCAACAGTGGAGTCGGCAACGCGTGACGCTGACCGGCTCGTTGCCTCAACTGCGCGCCACGCGTTGGCGGAAATCCAATCATGGGAGGCCGGGCCGTAATGGTCAAAATGTGGGGCCAGCTAACAAGGCGATGAAGCGGAGCGCCAGAGGCCGCCCGCTTATCGCCGGGCTGTCGGGCAGACAGTAGAGTCATCGGATTCGGTTGCGGCCGCGCTCCACGGATCCGTTTTCGAGAGGCGCCAACAGGAGGCGACTCATGGCACTCGTGGTTCTGCTAAGGGGCCTCAACGTCGGTGGTCACAGAACGTTCCGACCCTCCAGGCTCGCCGAACAACTGCACCACCTCGATGCCGTAAACATCGGCGCGGCGGGTACCTTCGTGGTTCGGCATCCAGTCAGCCGCGCGCAGCTGCGCGGTGAGATCTCACGCAGGCTTCCCTTCGATGCCGAGATCATGATCTGCCCGGGCCGGGAGGTCGTCCGGCTGATGTCTCATGACGTTTTCTCGGGCCATCCGGTGCGACCCGACGTCGTGCGTTTCGTGAGCGTGCTGTCTCGACTTCCGCGCTCGGCGCCGCGGCTGCCCATGAAGCTTCCTTCCGACGGCAAGTGGCTGATGAAAGTTCTCGCGCGAGACGGCCGGTTCGTCTTCGGCATGTACCGGCGCCACATGAAGGTCATCGGCTATCTGGGCGCGTTGGACCGGCTCTTTGGGGTAGCGGTCACCACGCGCAACTGGAATACGATCGTCGCGATCGCTAAGGTGCTGGATAGCGGATGAAATGAGATTGTCGATCATGCCGATCCTATTGGGTGACGGGCTGCGTCTGTTCGGTAATTCCGGTTCCGAAATCAAATGGCGTCTGAAAAACGTAGTCGCTTACAAGACCGGCATGGTTGAGTTGTTGTATGGGAGCGAATCAACCAACCCTAGCCGTGCGCCCCGCTCGCCAACACGGGCCAGGTACTCCTCCTTTTTTTCACTCTGATGAAAAGCACTGGCGCTGGCATTTTGACGCGCTCGCATCTGCTACTATGTATGTTCGTCCTCCTCCCCTGTGAACAAGCTGTAGCCCAGGGCTCCGCGAACCGAGGAGAGTTATTCGTAGGTGTTGGAGCCTCTCGTGTGGGCGGTGACGAAGGGTCGCTTGGAAATGGACCGTGCGTCCTCGGTGGAGTCGGATTCCGTCTCGCAACCAGAACGTCAGTCGAGGTAGACGTGATGAGGGCGCAGCATGAACGCGACATTGCCGGGGGCCCGCTTGAGGGAACTGCTACTGGCGTGCTCGGGAATGTGGTGTACCACTTCTTGGAAGGACGGACGCAGGTCTTCGTGATGGGGAGCGCGGGGCTCCTTCGTTCCGAGATGACCCATACTTACCCATTCGGTGCCACGCTGACCTCCTTCAGGTCGGAGGATAATGGCTTCGCATGGGGCGGTGGAGGAGGCGTGAAGATTTTCTTGACGCCACGGTTCTCGCTGCGACCACAGTTTCGCATGGTCTTTAGCGAGGCAACCGGAGTTATGGGGCTGGCCGTGGCTTCCATTGGGATCGGCTATCACTGGTAGGACACTGTCTAACGCGACGTTGGAGCGGCCGATCGGCGTCGGCCTCTTATTAGAGGCAAGGCGCGGGTTGCCGCCGCCCACCGCTCAATGGTCCTGTTTACACCGCGGCAACTAATGTGATTGAAAACCGCATGGTTTCAAACAGGAGGAATGGGTAAAGATGATGGACCCAAACCAAAGGAGAGCGAATTGAACAACGCGCACACGGTGCAACAAATCTACGAAGCATTTGGGCGCGGCGACGTGCCGGCGATCCTCGACAAGCTCGACGACAGTATCGAGTGGGAGACGCAGGTTCCAGTCCCGGGCGTGCCTTGGCTGCAGTCACGCCGGGGGAAAACGAACGTCGTCGGCTTCTTCGAAGCGATTGCACCGCTCAAGATCACTCGCTTCGAACCGCACACCTTCTTTGACGGCGGCGACAAGATCTTCGTGCTCATCGCTTTCGAAGCCACCAACCAGGGCAAGCACTACTCGTTCCCCAACAACGGTCACCTCTGGCAGTTCAACTCCGTCGGCAAAGTCATTCGGTACGATCACATTACCGATACCGCGCAGATGATCAGGATGGCTAACGGCGAATGACGGAATGCGGTGTCTAACCTCCGCTTTAAGACAGGGGCCTACATGACAGGCGAGCGAGACGTCATCGGGGCCGTGGGTGGAACGCCGTTGGTGGAATTGAAGAGAATCGTCCCTCCCCACCACGCCCGGGTGCTCGTCAAAGTCGAGGGTCAGAATCCAACCGGTAGCATGAAGGATCGTATGGCCCTCTCCGTGATCGACGGCGCTGCGAAGTCCGGACGTCTGCAGCCGTCTGGCACCGTCGTCGAATATACCGGTGGAAGCACGGGGACCTCGCTTGCCTTTGTGTGTGCGGCTCGAGGGTTTCCGATCACTCTCGTGACATCAGACGCGTTCAGCCGGGAGAAACGTGACCACATGCGCGCGTTGGGAGCCGATGTCATCGAGCTCGAGAGCGACGGGGGAAAAACGACGAGGGAATTGATCCAACGCATGATCGCGAAGGCGGCCGAGCTCAGTGCCGCGCCGGACGCCTTCTTTGCCGATCAGTTCAATAACCCTGACGCTGCGGCGGGCTATCGCTCCCTGGCCGATGAGATCTGGCACCAAACAGGTGGGCGGGTGGATGCATTCGTACAGTCGGTCGGCACCGCGCAATGCATCCGCGGAGTCGCCAAAGTCCTTCGAAGTCGGAAGCCTGATGTCAGGATCATCGCCGTCGAGCCAGCCGAATCCCCGGTGCTGTCCGGCGGCACACCGGGGGCCCATGAGATCGAAGGGGTTGGACCGGGCTTCGTGCCTCCCCTGTGGGACGCCGATCTCGTGGATGGCATCGTGTCGATCTCGACGGCGGATGCCAAGGAGATGGCCCGCCGTTTGGCGAGACAGGAGGCGTTGTTTGCCGGGACGTCATCGGGTGCCAACGTCGTGGCTGCGCTCGGGGCGGCCGAGCGGCTCGGTCCCGGCGGGACGGTCGTCACTTTGCTCTGTGATTCCGGTCTGAAGTACCTCTCGACCGATCTCTATTCGGCGAGTTAGTGGGCCGGAGCTGGCCCGCGCCGTGCAGGACCCGTCGAGCACTTTACGCATACATCAGCGAACCGGGCGTCGTGAGCTTCTCCCCGGTCTCGAGCAGCGTCTTCAGGCCGGAGAGGATCATCGGCCAGCCGCCGTAGAGCTCGTTGTTGGCGCCTTCGCGGAGCTGGTCGTGCGTGATCGTCAGGCGGCATGAGTCCTCGATCTTTTCGATCTCCCACGTGACGCGCGAGGTCCCTTCGCTCTGGACGTTATCGCTCCACAGAGCCTTGAAGCTCTGGACGAGCCGGCGCGGCGGGTCGACCTCCAGGTTCTCGCCCTCCGCGATCCGGGTGCCGGACGCAGCGTGCGCGGCCTCGTAACGGGATCCCGTGGTCCACTCCGACCGGACGCCCACGCCGAAGTTGTACTTGCTTCTCATCTCGGGGTTGGTGATCGCCTCCCAGAGTCGCTCCGGGGTCGTCTTTATGTAGATTTCAAACACTTTTTCCATCGTCTTGTCCTCCAGTTTGTGCTTGAGGTCGCTCAGCGTGGCGACCCAGGGTTCGGCGTACTTGCTCACCCACCGGTCGTGGATGAGCCGGATCGGGACCGGGTTCAGGAAGTGGAGCTTCTCCCGCCCGCGCCGGCGGGTCACAACCAGGCCGGCATCCTCGAGCACCCGCAGGTGCTTCATTACTCCGAAGCGCGTCATCGGCAATCGCCGCTCGAGCGCGCTCAATGTCTGGCCGTCGCGCTGGAACAGCTCGTCGAGGAGGCTCCGCCGCGTCGGGTCCGCAATGGCCCTGAATACCAGATCCATGGCCTCATAATACGTGACCATTTGGTCACATGTAAAGGGATTGTTGGGAAACCCAGAAAGGCAGCGAAAACAGGAAGTTGCGAGAATGGGGTGCGGAGCGGCTGGGGCGGGACCTACTCGGCAGGCTCGGCGAGCATGTGGATCCGGCGCAGGGCCGGGCCGGTGAGAGTCTGCGCCTCGCCGTTCGGCCAGGTGATCTCCACTCGGTCGACGCGGCCGGCCTGGCCGAGGCCGAACGTGACCGGAAGCTGGTTCTGTGAGCAGTAGCCGGTAGCGCTCTTGACCGCGAGGCTCTGCGTTCTTCCTTCCGTGGAGACGAGGATGCGGGCGCCGATGCCTTCGCGGTTGCTCGCCGATCCATTCAGCTTGAAGGCGATCCAGGCGTTGTCGTTCCCACCTTCGTTGCGGAAGAGACGCGCGCGCCCGCCGCTCGTCGAGACCGCTAGATCGAGATCGCCGTCCCCGTCGATGTCGCCATAGGCCGCGCCCCGGCCCACGACCGGCATCGCGAAATCCGGCCCCATCTGATCGGCCACGTCGGCGAACCGCCCGTCGCCGGCGTTGTGAAAAAGATGCGGCGGCTGGGCGTAGGAAACCCGTTGCTGCACGGCCTGGATGTCGTTGTCGACGTGCCCATTGGTGATGAAGATGTCCTGGTGCCCGTCGAGATCGAAGTCGAAGAAGAAAGCCCCGAAGGCGAGGGTCAGAAGACTCGCTCGCCCCACTTCGGAGACGGGCGCCACGTCGATGAAGAAGCCCCTGCCCTCGTTGTGATAGAGCGAGACCATCTCGTTCGAGAAGTTCCCGATGACGAGGCTCGGGGCGCCGCTTCCGTCGTAGTCGGCGGCATCGATGCCCATCGCGCCGCGCACCGCTCCGTTCTCCGCGAAGGCGATGCCAGCGAGAACCCCGACGTCGCTGAAACCTCCCTTGCCGTTGTTCCGATAGAGATTGTTGGGCTGCGTATCGTTCGCCACCGCGAGATCGGGCCAGCCGTCGTTGTCGAAGTCCAGGACCGCGACGCCCAGTCCCTTGCCGCGGGGGTTGTAAAGCCCCACGTCCTTGGTGGCGTCGACGAACTTCCCGCCGCCGTCGTTGCGATAAAGAATGGGCGACGCCCCCGGATAGGACTCCGGCGTGCAATACGATTTCGACTTGCCGTCGAGCGTGCAATAGATGTCGGTCTTGATGGTCCACTCGACGTAGTTCAAGACGAAGAGATCCAGATCGCCGTCGCGGTCGTGATCCAGCCAGGTCGCGCTCGAGCCGAAGCCGGCATCGCCCACGCCCGCGGTCCTGGTGACGTCCGTGAATCGGCCCTCGCCGTCGTTTCGCAGCAGGGCGTTGGGGCCGAGCGCGGTCAGGTAGACGTCGGGATCGCCGTCGTTGTCGTAGTCGCCGATGGCGAGGCCCATGCCGTAGATCTCGCGATCGAATGCGGAGCCGCGAGTGACGTCGTCGAACGTGCCGTCACCGCGGTTGCGGTAGAGCGCCGCGGTCGAGCGGGCGCCGGTCCGATGGCCCGGCCAGTCCATACCGTTCACGAAGAGCAGATCCTGATCGCCGTCGCCGTCGAAATCGAAAAACGCGGCCCCGCTTCCCATCGTCTCGGGGAGGTATTTCTCGCCGAACGCCCCGTTGTTATGCCGGAAGCGGATGCCCGCGCTCTCCGTGACGTCGGTGAACTGGACGTTCGTCGGCGCGGCCGTCGCCAGGCCGGCGAGCTGGAAGGCGGCCGCCGCCAAGACGACCCATGCGAACCCGAGCGATCTCAACGGCGCCCGCTCCGGTTGGTGGAATCGTGGCGGTGCTCGTGGATGGGCTGCCGTTCGTTGTTGTCGGCGGGATGGAGGCGCCGGTAATCCCCGGTCAGGAATTGGGACGCCTCGTCGGCCTTGAACCGAAGATAGAGCTGCTGGTGCTGCTCGGCTTGCTCCGCCTGCCCGAGCCCCTGATTGGCGAGCATGAGATTGTAGTGGGCCTCCAGGTCCTCGGGGTCGATGCGGAGCGTCTTCTCGAGCTCCTCGATGGCAGGCGCATACTCTCGTTTTAGAAAGAGAATCCGCCCGATCTGGTTGCGGACCACGCGATCGCGAGGATACTGCGCGGCGGCGCGACGAAGATGCTCGAGCGCCTCGTCGTAGCGGCCTTCCGTCTTGAGCGTGAGGCCATAGAAGTAGTGCGCCTTGGCGAGATCCGGGTCGAGGGACATCGCCTGCTCGAGCGCCTCCTGGGCGCCTTTGGGATCGCCTTCTTGAACCCGGACACGGGCCACGTTCACCCAGCCGTCGGCGTAGTCGGGCTTCGCTTCGGTGACGCGGAGGAA
>JBOGJF010000362.1:0-5690 GCA_050747785.1 Vicinamibacteria bacterium | reverse complement strand
TACGGGGCTATCTGGCGCTACGTACCGCTCGAATGCGTCCTGCGGGTGCCTTGATGTTTGGCGTGTATGTTACCGCGGCAGGTTGAGCGGGACGTGGTAGCGCCCGGACTTCACCGTGTAGCCCAGGCGCTCGAGCTGCCGCTTCCGGTCGTGGAAGAGGTTCTGGATCTCTCCCGACAGCTTGCTCCGGTGGTCCGGTTGCCTCCCGAGGTACTGGACGAACTCGACGATCGTCCCCCCTTCGAGGAAGCCCGCAACCATGGTGAGGTAGGGCACGTCTCGCTTGTCGTAGCGCAGGCTGAAGGTGAGCCGGACGACCTTGTCCGGCGGCTGGTGCTCGTCGAGTTCTTCGAGAAACTCCTCCCACTGGTTGATGCGCACGATGACCATTGCGTCACCTCCCTTCGTGTGTGGATTGTTAACGAACTGCGCTCACCGTAGGGGAAGGTCCACGAAGCCGAAAGGTGGGAAAACTTGCCGCAAGCGGCAAGTCCGCCCACCTACGCGAAGAGGGGCCTTCCGGGCAGGCTCAGGGCATGAAGACCCACACGAACGGCCGCGTTACCCTCTTCGCGCGGACCAACTTCCGCACGGATCGGCGCGTCTTCGGGATCAAGCAGGTGGACCGCCGCGCCCACATGTACCTCATCGGAAAAACGGGCACGGGGAAGTCCACGCTCCTTGAGGCCCTGATCCGGCAGGACATCGCGGCGGGACGTGGCTTTGCGCTCCTCGACCCGCACGGGGACCTCGCCGAGAAGATTCGGGCCGCGATTCCGGAGGAGCGCCGGGGAGATCTGATCGACTTCTACGTGCCGGACGCCCAGCGACCGCTTGGCTTCAACCCGCTGGCTCACGTGCCGTCAGAAAAACGGCCGCTCGTCGCGGCCGGTCTTCTTGAGGTCTTCCGGAAGATCTGGACAGACTCCTGGGGTCCTCGCCTCGAGCACATTCTCAGGAACTGCCTCCTCACCCTCCTCGACCAGCCCGAGGCGTCCCTCGCCGACGTGCTCCGGCTCCTCGACAATCCGACCTTCCGGAGCTACGCCGTGGGGAGAGTCAGGAACGGCCAGGTTCGCGACTTCTGGCTCAGGGAGTACGCAGGCTATCCGTCACGCTTCCAGATCGAGGCGATCGCGCCGATCCAGAACAAGGTCGGCGCATTCATCACCGACCCGAGGCTCCAGAAGATCCTCACGCAGCCCCGGAGCTCCTTCGATCTCAGGCGGGTGATGGACGAGGGGAAGATCCTCATCGTCACGCTCTCGAAGGGCCTGATCGGCGAGGACGCCTCAACGCTCCTCGGCGCCCTCCTCGTCGCCATGATCGGGTTCGCGGGGCAGAGCCGCGCGGAGCTGGCTCCGGAGGACCGGCGCGACTTCCACGTCTACCTGGACGAGTTTCACACCTTCACGACCGAGAGCCTGGCCGGAATGATGGCAGAGCTCCGGAAGTACCGGGTGGGTCTCGTTCTCGCCCATCAGTACCTCACCCAGGTCGAGCTCCCGGTCAGGGACGCGATCCTGGGGAACGTGGGAACGATCATCACCTTCCGGCTGGGGCTCCCCGATGCCGAGATTCTCGCGAAGGAGTTCGCGCCCGAGTTCTCGGCGTACGACCTCATGAACCTCCCGAACCACAACATCTACTTGAAGCTCATGGTGGACGGCGTAGTGTCGAAGCCGTTTAGCGCCGAGACGCTCGAGCCCTCCGAGACCGCGTAGCTGCCCGTGAGCCCAGCGATCTCGAAACGCTCAGACCGACCAACGGGCGCCCGTCGCGTAGGAGGTTCCGGCTCTGGGACTTTGGCCAAGGAGGAACTCGACAAACGCCCCGGCGCCGTTTACGCACTCGTTGATGTTCTGCTGGTTCGTATATCCCATCTGCCTCTCGGCGTGGGTCTTGAACTTCCGCCATGCCTCAATCAACGCAGCCTCGATCGGACTCATGGTGTCCCTCCTTTCCTTCTTGACTGAAGTACGCCACCGCCAGCGCGACAGCATCAAAGATTCCCACCCGATGGTCCTCCGTCATCCACGGCTTCCTCGCAGGCGGCAGCGTGCGGCGGAGGACCGGAAACCGCTCGGAGAGGGCAGTCGCGATCTGGCACTTCGTCGAGGCGCCGGTCTCGGCGAATGTGGCCAGGCGGCTGCTTGGCGGGACCAACCGCACTCCGACGTCCCGCCTCGTCGCCAAGCGCTCGATGCTCCGCAAGAGCCGCCGCACGTGCGGCCGACGCCGGGAGCCGTCGGCCCGGCAGTCTTCGAGCACGAGAACTTCGGGGTGGTAGGCGTCGAGCAGTTCCGCGGCGCGCCTCAGCGCCGTCCCATACTTGTCGTCCCGCGCATCCCGCGTGCCCCACGCGAGCAGTCCCTTGTCCCGCTCCACAACCGCAAAGCCGAAGCCCTTTGCCGCCGGATCGATCGCGAGCACTCGGGTTCCTGGATTGATCTCGGGCCTCATACGACGTCAGGCGCCTCGCGGTAGGTTCCCGCGGCGATCTTGTTCAGGAGCTCGACCTTGCGCCGGCTGTCCGGATCCTCCGTGTTCCCGGCGATGATCTTTGCGAGCAGTCCGGCCCGTCTCCTCGTCGTCTGCTCGGCCTCCTCGTAGACGCCGGCCAGGAGTTCCTTGGCCGGTACCCCGAAGACCGCCTCGTACGCAAACACCGTCTCAACCGGCAACTGGCGTCGGTTCATCTCGTACCGCGAGACCTTGGCGCCGCTCTCGCATCCCATAAGAAACGCCACCTCGTCCTGCGAGAGGCCAGCGCGCTTCCGGTGGGTCCTCAGATAGTTGGGTAGCCGGTGGGACATGGGCTGGCGCGGCACAAAAAAACTCGCCGCGCATTGTGGGTTCTCACGCTAGAGGAATCTCGGATTCCTCAAAGGCGGGAAAACTTGCCGCAGGCGGCAAGTGGAGGATCAGCGGCAAACAAAGGCACCGAAGCATGGGCCTCGGTGCCTACTCATTTACTACGGCGGCAGATTAAAGCACGCAGACGTAGTTTTGTCAATAGTAGCAGTATGTTACGGGGCAGCGCCCCGGAGCCTCTCGATCAGCGCGTTCTGCGCCTGGCTGGCGGTCCCCGCAGCCAAGTTGGTCTGAAGCGCCAGATCGATGACGTGCTGGACGTACGCCTCCGGCGCTCCCTGCTCGCGCAGACCGGAGACGATCCAGGTGACGTACTGGGCGCTCGTGAAGAGCCCCGCCGTGCGCTTGTCGGGCTTCACGAGAAAGGTGATCGCCTCCTCTGGGTCTCTGCCTGGCCAGCGGATGAGGATCTTCTTCTCTTCATAGCCCGGACCCTCGATCTGCGCGAGGGTTCTCTCACCGTCGCGTCGCTCACCGCGTATGAAATCGTCCGGAATGTCGTAGAGGACGCCCCAGGCCTTGCGCCCGGGCCTCGGAACCAGATCGGAGGCGGCACAGCCGTTGCTTGCGCTCCAGACGTCGAAGGCGATGTCGTAGTCTTCGACCGTCTCGGCGCGGCCGATCACGGTCCCGTGCCTGCTGAGCCGCACCGCGCCGAAGAGACGCGCCTGAGATGCATTCGAGCCGCACTGGAACACCAGGCTCATCCCTCTTACCCCGTCTTGAGTCGATAGACGCCCGGCCGCATGCGGAAGAAGAACTCCGTGCAGCCGCCGGGGTTTCCCACGCGATGCTTGGGCAGGAACGTGCCGGCCCAGTGGATCTTGAGGATCGCGTTCACCTCCACGGCCGTGAACTCCCGCCCCAGCCTTTGGGTCCTGGCCGCCTCCCGGATCTTCCGGATCGTCTCACGTTCCATCGCGCTCTCCTGGACTCACCCGCCGCACCCCGGACGTTGTGGACTTCAGGGATGTCTGGCGAGGGATCCACGCCCACCGTATTCCCAGAACCCGCGTCAATTCAATCCTGGACATTTCCCGGCTCTCGCCTTCACCGTCCGGGCAAGGACGTCCCTCACGTCCCCGAAGTCAGGCGGCGGCTTCGCGCTCCCCCTCCGCCGTCTCGCGCGTGACGCCGTACTTCTCGTAGAGCTCGGTGAGCTTGGGCATCTCCTCCCGCGGAATGACGAACACCCCGTTACTCTTGCGAGTCTTCAGATGAAGTCGCGTCCTCACCACGGAGCCGATCCATTTGGGGGTGATCGGCCGCTGGTACTCGCTCCCGTGGCGGTCGGCCATCCAGGCGGCGATGTCCTTCACGGAGAACGGTTCTGCGGAGTCTGAGGTCAGAAGATCCCGAATGACCTCAAGGATCTGGGCCTCGAGGTCCATCCCACGCTCCGTGACCATCTCACCATGGTACTGGCGGGCAAGTTCCTTGAGCTCGGCTTGGGCAGTCGGATCGTCCACGATCGAGAGAAGCGGCACGAAGATCTGGTTCAACCTCGGCTCGATGGTCCGGTCCACAAGCTCCTCGCTCGGCCGGCGCCGGCCCAGGTTCCGGAACCGGAAGAGGAGGAGCTTGTTCCTCAGGTGGAGGGCCTCCTCTTTGTGGGACGCCGGCAGGTTGATGGCAATGTCATCCCGGAGCTTGCCCTGACCCATCTCTTCAGTGAGACAGCGACTCTCGAGAGCGCGATCCTCGAATGCCCGCCGGGTAGCGACAAGTTTCGGCCCGAAGACCGCGTAGGCCCTGGGATTGAACTCCCCCGTCGAGGATGCTTCGCTCCGCAGGACCGGGAAGCCCTTGGCGTTGCCGTTATTGAGGATCTTGATGATCTCCGCCCGCTCGTCGCTCAGGCGGAAGTCCGCCTCGTCAATGATGAGGGTCCCCCGGAAGGCGTCGAGGATGCGGAAGAGCGGGGAGACCGTCGAGGCGCCGCTCGCGAAGATCGGCTTGTAGCAGAGCGAGCCTACGGTGAGGAGGAACCGGGTCTTCCCGCTCCCGGGGTCACCTCGGAGCCGGAGGTAGGGCAGCTCGTTGAAGCCGTCGTAGATCCAGGAGAGGAGCACGTAGTAAGCGGCGATCGTCTCGTAGAGCGGGCTCACGTCCACATAGCGATGAACGAAGGCCTGGATCTCGGCAAGGAGCTCCGCCTCCGAGCCGTACTCCTCGGGCTCCGAGGGCAGCAGCACGACCTCCTTCCGGAGAATATTGTTGTGAGGCGAGTAGGGCACCGCGAGCCGGCGGGGACCGAGTTCCACCCGTTCGGAGAGGCGCCAGGCGCCTTTCTCCCAGACGACGAAGGCCGTCCGTGCCTCGTTCGGCCAGTGGACCATCTCGATGAGCGCTCCGTTCTCGAGCACGGCCGAGACGGTGGGGATGGCCCGAGGTCCCTTGCGCTCGCTTTTAGGCGGCTTCTCCATGAGGCTGGGGAGCGAGGTTCTCAAGTGCCTCGAGGGCTTCGGGGAAGGTCAGATGGTCCAGTTCCCGCACGAACGTGATCACGTCGCCGTGCTTGGAGCATCCGAAGCAGTAGAAGCTCCGCGTCTCGGGGTAGACGGCGAGCGAGGGCCGATCGTCCTCGTGGAAGGGACAGCGGCCGAGGAAGATACCGCCTGAGCGCCAGAGCTCGATGCGCTGCCCGACGATTTCGGCGATCGGGACTTCCCGCTTGATGCGCTCGATTCGCTCCCGCGACGGGTCGCCCGCGTGCCAGGTTCTGATCGGCGCCCGCTCGGGCTCGGACGAAGGCGGCACGGGCTTCGCGGCGGCCAGCAGCTTCTCGAAGTCCTCCCCGCTCCGGCCCAGCCGGA
>JBOGJF010000361.1:0-1950 GCA_050747785.1 Vicinamibacteria bacterium | reverse complement strand
CTACGATCGGCGTAACGGTTTCCTATTCCACACGAATCCCTTGGGTGCCATCGCCGACGGCCAGGTGACCGACGAAGGCAACCTGAATACCGACTGGAACACGGTCTGGTATGTGAAGACCGGACTTTGGTCTAACGGATGGGCGGTCGAGATAGCCATCCCCTTCAAGTCGCTTCGCTATCAAGGAGCGGAGAACGAGCTGTGGGGAATCAATTTCCGGCGCATCGTGCAATGGAAGAACGAGTGGAGCTATCTCACCCTCGTCCCCAACGCCTATGGCTGGCAGGGAATCCAGAAGCTTTCCACGGCCGGCACGCTCGTCGGCCACGCCCCGCCGAGGCAGGCATTGAACCTGGAGCTCAAACCGTACGTCACCGGTGGGGTCCGGACCGATCTCGCCGCGGACGTTCCGTACACGAATGATGTCGACGGCGACGTGGGTTTCGACCTCAAGTACGGCTTGACGCGGGGCCTCACCTCGGACTTCACCTACAACACCGACTTCGCGCAAGTGGAAGCCGACGAGCAGCAAGTGAATCTGACGCGATTCGGGCTTTTCTTCCCCGAGAAACGCGACTTCTTCCTCGAGGGTAAAGACGTTTTTGGCTTCGCGGGTGTATCCGCCAGTCGCGGCAGTGACAACGCGCCGGTCATGTTCTTCAGCCGGCAAATCGGGCTCGACGACGATCTCGTCGTCCCCATCAATGCGGGAGGCCGCGTAACGGGCCGCGCCGGGGACTACACGTTGGGGGCGCTCGCGATCCAGACCGACGGCCTCCAAGACCTGGCTGTACCGACCACCAATTTCGGCGTTTTCCGCCTCAAGCGCGACGTGCTTCGCCGCAGCAACATTGGAGCCATCGGAACCTATCGCTCGCCCGCCACCGATACCGACGGTGCGAACAAACTCCTCGGGCTCGATGGAAACTTCGCTTTCTACGAGAATATGGACATCACGACCTACTACGCCCGCACGATCACGCCGGAAAGAACAGGAAAGGACTCCAGCTATCGCGGCCGGTTCCAATACGGCGGTGATCGATACGGCTTGGAGCTCGACCGCCTGGTGGTCGAGGAGAACTTCAATCCCGAAATTGGTTTCGTGCGGCGCGAGGACATCGAGCAGAGTGTCGCGAAGGCGCGGTTCAGCCCGCGCCCGCAAGGCATCGAGGCCATCCGCAAGTTCACTTTCGAGACCGGTGTCGACTACATCGAAAATGGAGCGGGGCTACTCGAGTCGCGACAGGTCGACTTCCAGTTCCGGACCGAGCTCGAGTCTGGAGATCAGTTCAATTTGGCTTACCGGCGAAACTACGAACTCCTAGAGGAAGAGTTCGAGATCACCGATGGCGTCGTCATCCCCACCGGGGGATACCCCTTCGAGCGATTCTCCGGTGAGTACCAGTTTGGATCGCAGCGCAAGACGTCGGGCCGGGTGAGGGCGGAGACGGGAAGCTTCTACAGCGGAGACATGACCGAGTTCCTGGTAGACGGGCGGATGGAGATCACGCCGAGGTTCTCGATTGAGCCACGCGTCGCCATCAACTGGGTCGATCTAGCGGAAGGCAGCTTCACGACCGAGCTTTTCCGCGCCCGGCTCAACTACATGATCTCGCCCCGAGTGTTCCTGGGGGCGCTCCTGCAATACAACTCGGAAGCCAACCTGACGACCGCCAACGTGCGCTTCCGCTGGGAGTATCAACCGGGAAGCGACTTCTTCATCGTCTATAGCGACGGCCGGGACACGCTTTCGAGCGGTTTCCCCGAGCTCCAGGATCGCAGTCTGGTCATCAAGTTCACGCGACTCTTTCGCTTCTAGCCGTATCGGGTAGCCGGGGGCAGTTACCCGCCCCCAGCTCCCACACCACCGTGCGAACGGTTCCGTACACGGCGGTTCACGAAAAGCACGCAAGGTGCCGCCGCTCCCAACGGAGGCTCTAGGCGCAACGC
>JBOGJF010000360.1:0-2407 GCA_050747785.1 Vicinamibacteria bacterium | reverse complement strand
GGCTGAAGCCGACTCCAGTGTCGGCGGTGCCGGTCGCCCCACCGGCTATCGAAGGAACGATGCTCACCACGTCCGAGTCCTTCAAAGGCGTTTCCTCGCGGGAAAGGTATCGGATGTCCTCCTCGTTGACGTACACGTTGACGAAGTTCCGCAGCTTGCCCTCGTCGTTGAACAGGTGTTTGCGCAGGGGCTGGTACTTCGTGGTGAGGTTGGCGAGCAGCTCCGCCACGTTCTTGCCCTCGAGCTCGACCGCCTCGCGCTTGTCCGTAAAAGCCCGTAGCGGTGTGGGGATCATGACCTTGACCGGCATAGCAGTAACTCCTTCTCTAGAGAATCACTCGAGCCTAGACCGCTTGGAGCTCCTCGGCGTCGAAGGCGCTGCGATCTTCCCTCATGACGAAAGACCGAACGTCGGTTGGCTCGCCCTTCTGAACGGAAACGATGACGTACGAGAAAACCGGAAACGCATGCTCCAAATCATACCCCGAAGGGAGCGCTGGGTGATCCGGGTGCGAATGATAGAAACCCAAAAGCGTCAGTCCCCGGGCCGATGCCTCCGACTCGGCTCGCTGGTAGTCCTTGGGCGTGATGAGAAAGCGGCGATGGCGTTCGCCGTCCCGGGAGTTTGGAAGGGGCACCACGTGTTGCACGTCCTTATCCTCCCCCGCGTGGTCGCCGAACATGACGCCACAGGCTTCGTCGTTGTAGCTGTCTCGACCATGACCGCGGATGACCTCGAGAAGCCGTTCAGGAATCCGAATCATGATTCCACGGCCCCTCGGAAAGATACTTATCTCCGCCATCGGGAAAGATGGTCACGATGACGCCCTGCCCGATGCGCTCCGCGATGCGCGACGCGGCAACGAAGGCGGCTCCCGACGACAGTCCGGTGAAGAGACCTTGGTCGCGAGCGAGACGCCGGCAAGCAGCGTGCGAAGCCTCGGTGGAAACCGTCATCGTCTCGTCGGCGAGCGACGGGTCATAGATCCCGGGTACCATCGCGGTCTCCATGTGCTTCAACCCCTCGATGGCGTGCATCGGTGAGTCGGGCTGGAACGACACACAATGGATCGAAGGGGACAGCTCCTTCAGCCTTCGGCAGCATCCGATGAAGGTACCGCTTGTGCCGAGCCCCGCAACGAAATGCGTGATCCGACCGTCGGTCTGACCCCAGATCTCTTCCGCCGTGGTTCGATAGTGTGCACCCCAGTTCGCGTGATTGTTGTACTGGTCGGGGTAGAAATAGCGATCAGGCTCCGCGGCGGCGAGCTCCCGGGCCTTGAGGATGGCCCCATCGGTTCCCTCGAGGGCGCTGGTCTCGATGAGCTCGGCGCCATAGGCGCGGAGAATTTTCTTCCTCTCGCGGCTCGCATTGGCCGGCAGACAGACCCGCACCGGATAGCCCTTCGCGGCACCCAGCATGGCAAGGGCGATCCCCGTATTTCCGCTCGTGGCCTCGAGGATCGTCTTGCCCGATCGGAGCAGTCCCCTTCCCTCACCGTCCTCCAACATGGCGAGCGCGGCCCGATCCTTGACCGAGGCGCCCGGGTTGAACCACTCTGCCTTCGCGTAGAGCTCCAATCCGGGGTGGGACCCTGCCGGTGGACGAAGCCGGAGCAGCGGTGTTCCCCCTACCGCGCCCTCCAGTCCGGTCGATCTCACAGAAACCCCTATTCTAGAATAGCTTAACACCTTGGGTGTCGACATCCAACTCCTCCCCCACCGGGGAGGTCACTTGCGGGATTTGTATACCTTTGCATATTATGAATCCTAACTATTTTAGTCAAGTTTAAGTGACATGGGCCACTCAGAGGTAAAAAGTGGACAGCGAGTGTAAAGAATTGAGGCGGTAGAGCCGGTGGGCGTGGATACATCAAACCACTAAGTAATTGATTCAAAACAGGATAGCTGAAAACAATTCTTTGGCACGAGACTTGAAGGATTGGCTGGCATCAATAGAGGAGGGACCTCGTCCTGAGGAAGGAAGAACTTTATGAGAGCGACCGTTGAAATCGAAAGCTCCGAAAGCCCGTATGAGGCTGCGGCGGAGCCTTCGGCGAATGCTCGAGCAGAAGGCCGCGAAGAAGCCGACGTCGAAGAGATCGTGGAATCCGGTCTCGGGGATCTGGACACACTCGGACAATACCTCAAGGAGACCCACCGTCACCCGCTCCTGAACCGCGAGCAAGAACAGAAGGTTTCCCGGGCGATGCGTAGGTCGGAGCGAGCGCTCCGACGCAAGGGTTCGGACCGAACCGCACGCCGCGCCGCCCAGAAGGAGTTCGACGAAACCAGAGCCCGAATGATCGAGAGCAACCTGCGCTTGGTGGTCTCGATTGCCAAGCGGTACAAGAACATGGGCATGGAGCTCAGTGATCTCGTCCAGGAGGGGAACATCGGCCTGATG
>JBOGJF010000359.1:0-4713 GCA_050747785.1 Vicinamibacteria bacterium | reverse complement strand
TCCGATGACCTCGTGCATGTAGACTTCCCAGGCGCGTCCCCTTTCTCCGTGCTGGCGGTAGACGTCCTGCACCTCGGGAAGGTAGAAACTCTCGATGGTGCGGGAACGGAGCTCCTCGGAGCGCGCGGTCTCGATGTTGAGGAGAATGATGTTCTTGCTGCCGACGTCGCGCCGAATATCGGAGTAATTGGGAAGATTGTAGGCGGCCGGGCTGTAGGGCCCGCTATCCCCCGTTTCGACGAGTACCTTGACGACGTTGGCCACCGGCCGGGTGACGGTCTCGCGCTTGTATTCTTGCGGCCACGGCATTCGCTCCTCGAAGTAGAGCGCGTTGTCCGCGAGTCGCCCGACGAGATCGGAGTCGGCGACGAAACTCACATTGGCCTCGAAGGCTCCGATTACGCCTCTGGGATCGGTGTACTGCTCGACGAAACCGTTCAAGTAGTCGACAACGCTCTCCGTCCTCAGCCAGTGAATGCTGTATTCACGGAAGAGCTCCTCGTCGCCGGTCTGGTAGTAGTCCAGCAGGGCTCTCAGGCCGTCCGCCTGCCTCTCGTTCTCGGCCAGGGGGAGGGCCATGCGGAGGAAGTGACTGATCGTCCGCAGGTCGCGATCGAAAAGCGCGCCGATGCGATACTCGTGGGGCACGACGTTCCCTTTGTCGTCCTTGCCGAAACGCACGTTGAGCTTCTTTTTCCAAAAACCCAACACCGACTCCATGTCTTCCGAGGTGATGTCCGGATCCCAGAAGTTCACGGCGCTCTCGGCGATGACGTCCTTGCCCGCCCCCTGCTCGGTCCGGACCGGCTCGAAATCCTTGTCGAAGATGTGGGGCTCCAATCGAGCGAGTTTTTCCTTCAAGGTCTCGCCGGGCGGGAGCTCGATAGCGGCGCCACGAGCCTGCGCGTGCTCCGCGGCCTCGCTGAGCATCGGGAAGGTCAAGGCATTGGGCACGACCTTGGTCCCCTCGACGGCGTCGTACTGCCCATGATTGATCCAGATGTATTTCAGGTAATCGTGGACCGCATCCTTTGTCTCCGGGCGCAAACCGTCCGCGTTAAGATAGATCGCCTCGAGCAGCGCTTTGATCTCGAGCGCGTACCGGTGATTCTGGACATAGAAAATATCGTTGCCGGCGACCGCCGCCCGATAGAGGTAGTAGGCGAGCTTCTTCTGTTCGAGCGTGAGATTCTCGAAACCTTCCGCTTCCGCTCCCAGGATGAGCCAATCTCGGCCATCCGTCCCTAGTCGCTCCAACTCCCCGATCATCCTTTTCTGCATCGCCGGCTGCGCTACCCCTCCCCCTAACAAGACCGCTCCAAGCAGGACCGGCGCCAGGTGGACCGAGCCTTTTCTCTTCATGCTGATTACCCCTATCCGTATTGTGCCACGCGCGCCCGGATCACTCGAGGCGCTCGAGGAAATCTCCCTCGCCCAGCACCTTCACCCCGAGCTTGCGGGCTTGCTCGAGCTTCGAGCCGGGGTTGTCCCCCACCACCACCAAGCTCGTATTCTTGCTGACCGAGGACGTCACCCGGCCACCCCGCTCCTCTACCAGCCGCTTGGCTTCGTCCCGACTCACGCGTTGCAGCGCACCGGTGAAGACGATCTTCATGCCCGCGAACGAAGCGGGCTTGTCTCTTCGATCCCAATGCGGCTCGACTCCTGCCTCGCGAAGGCGCTGGATCACGCGGCGGTTGTCGTCGTTCCGAAAGAACGTGGTCACCGCGCGCGCGACCTCCGGTCCGATCTCGTGGACGCCAGTCAGCTCTTCTTCTCCGGCCTTCATCACCGCGTCCAGACTGCCGAAGTGCTGGGCCAGAACCTTTGCCACGTGCTGCCCCACGTTGGGGATCCCAAGAGCATAGAGGAACCGATCCAGCCCATTCCGTTTGCTGGCTTCCACCGCACTCAACAAGTTGTCGATCGATTTTTCGGCGAATCCCTCGAGGCTTGACAAGTCTTGTTCCTTCAAACGATAGAGACCGGCCACGTCGTTGACGATTTTTCGCTCCACGAGCTGCCTCACCGTTTTCTCGCCGAGATGCTCGATCTCCATCGCCCCGCGACTCGCAAAATGCTCGATCCCCCCCATCCGCTGGGCGGGGCAAATCAGCCCCCCCGAGCACATGTGATAGGCGCCTTGTTGGACGACGCGTGACCCACATGCCGGGCAGGCATCCGGCATTACGAAACGCTCCGTTCCGCGTTTCCTTTTTTCCTTCAATACCTCGACGACTTCCGGTATCACGTCGCCCGCCCGCCGCACGCGAACCGTATCGCCTACGCGTACGTCCTTGCGGTCGACCTCATCCTGGTTGTGGAGCGTGGCTCGGCTCACCGTCACACCGCCCACATCCACGGGTCGCAAGAGAGCGACCGGCGTCAGCTTTCCGGTGCGTCCGACCTGAACCGCAATGTCCATGACTTCGGTTACCTCCTGCCGAGGCGCAAACTTGTAGGCGACCGCCCAGCGTGGACTGCGCGAGCGTTCTCCGAGCTCCTGCTGCTGCAGGCGACGGTTGACCTTGATGACGACGCCATCTATCTCATGGTCCAACGAGTCCCTTTGCGTTTCCCGCCCGTCGTGGTAGGCGATCGCTTGCTCGATGTCCCCGCACACGCACGCTGTGGGATCCACCAGGAAGCCCCAACCACCCAGCATCGCCAGAGCCTCCTCCTGCGACTCGACGGGGAGGCGATCGGCACTCATGATCTCGTAGGCAAAGAGAGCGAGAGGCCGCTCGGCGGTGATGCGGGCGTCGAGCTGCCGCAGCGCACCCGCCGCGGCGTTGCGAGGATTGGCGAAGAGCTCCTTGCCGGTCTCCGTCATGCGGCGATTGAGTGATTCGAAGTCGGAAAGGCGGATAATCGCCTCCGCCCGAATGGCGATGGTCCCGGGAGCGGGGCACCCCTTGGTACGAAGCTTGAGAGGAAGGCTGCGGATCGTCCTCAGGTTCGGGGTGACGTCCTCGCCGACCTGGCCGTCCCCCCGGGTGGACCCCCGTTCGAACGTTCCGTCGACGTAGATGAGCTCGACCGACAGGCCATCGAACTTGGGCTCGGCCACGTATTCGAGCGCCGCGCCCCCCAAGCCCTTTCTCACACGTTTGTCGAACTCGCGAACTTCGCTCTCCTCCATCGCCGACTCGAGCGAGAGCATGGGCGCGAGATGTACGACCTCGCCAAAACCTTCCTGCACCGCGCCCGCCACACGCTGGGAGGGCGAGTCCGGGGTGATGAGATCCGGATGCTCCCGCTCGAGAGCAACGAGCTCGCGCATGAGAGCGTCGTACTGCGCGTCCGAGACTTCGGGCACGCTCTTTACGTAGTACAGGTAGTCGTGATGCCGTATTTCCTGGCGCAGCTCTTCAAGGCGTTTCGCGGCTCGATCCTTCGTCACCAGAGGCCTCGTCTTCAGATTGCTTGTCGCTCGCGGTGCCGACGTAGCTGGAGAGCCACGCACGCAACCGCTCCGCCTGCTTCCACGGGCCTGGGTGCCGCCGCTTCAATGCCTGGACCACTTGGTGGGCGTGGCGGTTCTCGGTCGCCAAAATGGCCAAACCGAGTAGCAGAAAGAGCACTCCCTGCAGAATGGGGAGGAATAGCCCGGCGGCCCCTAGAACGAGGAGGCTCAGACCCGCGATGATCCTCGCCAGCCTCCAAACCGGGTGGCGGCGCTTCCTGGAAGGCACGACTACGCTCTTGCCTTTCGCCGCTTAGCCAGCACGCGCTCGGCCTTCTCCATCACCTTGCGCTCGTTGGCAAACGCGAGCTTCTCGATCGCGTCGGCAATGGGGAACCAGCGCGCCTCGTCGACCTCGTGATCGTGCAGTGACGTGTCCCCGCCGCCGTGGCGAATCAGAAAGAAATATACGACCTTGTGGTGCCGCACCGCGTCTCCGTCGGCTTCCTTCCAAGCGAACCAGTAGTCGATCTTGTCGAGCTGTTGCTCGACTTCGCCTTCGAGCCCGGTCTCCTCTCGAACCTCCCGGGCGGCGGCGGCAGCCAGCGGCTCTCCCTTCTCGACTAGACCCTTGGGAAGCTGCCAGCGACTGCCCCCCTGCGTCGAGATGAGACACACGGAAGGTGAGGAGGGGGAGCCGTCTCGATAAATGACTCCGCCCGCCGAGATCTCGAACTTCACCTTCGACGAGGCGGCACCGGAACGGGGCATGGAAGCGATCTAACGTCCCCGAATCTGGTGCTGACGGCTGGGCATCGTTCCCGGCCCGGCGAACGGGGGCAAGCGCATGCCCCATCTTATCTGGATGGGGCAGGCCGCGCGAGCCGAGGGAAAGGCTCGAGAAGGAGCCCCCGGCTCACTCCGCCGAGCGAAAACGGGGGAGCTGCGAGTCGAGCATCGTTCGGAGTCCGGGGTTGAGGGCACGCACGCCGCGAGCGAGCGCCAGCATCATTCCAACCGTCGCCTCGTCTCCGGCAATGCCACCCTTGATCCGAACCTCGAACGAGGGTGTTCCGAGGATGACGATGCGATCATGAGGCTTGCTGGCGCCCATGAAGATCTGCAGATCGAGTCGGATGGCCTGCTTGCCCTTCCTGAAGCCACGGCATACGTGGTGAATGCCGCTCACCTGCTGCGCTTTGACCTTGACATGACCCGTGCGGATGGCCTTCTTCGCGAGCACCGGCTCGACTGTCTCGGTGACGCGATCGAGCTCCCATCCCATCCCCGCCGCCAAGAGGTGAAGC
>JBOGJF010000358.1:0-7132 GCA_050747785.1 Vicinamibacteria bacterium | reverse complement strand
ATCGAGGCAGGAGCTCGAGCAGAGTCTTGCTCCCCTTCGCGAGCTTGGAATCGACATTCAAAGCGGCAATCTCTTGAAGTCCGTCGCGGAGAATCTCCCCGGTTGGGGTAGCTTGCCGACTCCCGACGGCGACAAGCAGCCGGTGGTGGCGGGTGCCCAGCTCAACGCCATGCGGCAGATTGTTCTTCTGGGCGAAGACGAAGGCGAAAGAGGGAAGCGATTTCAGGAGCTCGTCCAGACCGCGATCGAGCAGTTCAACCAAGGACATCTCGGCAGGGCCTCCACGATGTGCGATCTCGCGCTGAAGCTCGTGGAGGAGGGAAAGATTCCCCCGATGTACGTCACCGCGGTGCGCAACAAGAGCCACGAGAGGGTGAGCTTCGATCGACTCAAATCGATTGCGGACCGCGTGGACTCGAGGCCGGCATTGCTGAGAGTTCTGGAGCTCTTTACCGCTTTCCAACCCGCGGGCCTGCTCGAGGCTTTGGACGGTGAAGGCGCGCGCGACCGGCGTCACGGGATCCTGACGCTACTCGAAGTCCACGGTGCCCCGGCGCGGAGCAAGGCGCTGGAGCTGCTCAGGGACTCGATACAGCCCGGCGCAAACGTCGATCCCTTCTTCCAGATGAATCTCATCTACTTGCTGCGCATCGTGCCGCGACCGGAAGGGGCCGATGTCGGCTATGAGGTCGACCTCGTCATGAAGGCCCTCGGCAAGAAGAGCCCGGCGCCGCTGGTCAAGCAGGCCATCGCCTTCTTGGCCCAGAGTGAGCATCAGGACGCGGAACGAGCGCTCCTTGCGTATCTGAAGGTTTTCGAGGACATGTTGCTCAAGCCCGAGACGCGGCTCTACACTCCCGAGGACATCGACGCGCTACTCGATCGGACGTGCGCCGCGCTCGCGAGGTACGGAACGCCGCGCGCCTGGCGCGCGCTGGTGGACCATGGGTTGAACACCGAGACCCGCCTCGGGAGCACGGTGACCCGGCTCATGGCCGCTGGTCATCAGGATCTGTCGAAGGACAAGGAGCTTCTCAAGCGTCTCGTCGAGGCCCTCAAGGCCGAGCTCCCTCGCTCGTTGCTGGGGATGAAGATCAAGAAGAGCGACGAGAAGAGATTGTCGCTGGTGCAAGCTCTCGCCGGCACACCGGCCCGCGAAGTGAAGGAGCTCTTTCAGGACATCGTGAAGCGCTATCCGGGCGAGAAATTTGCCGAGGTTGCCACGAAGGCGTTGGCTGCCTTCAACACCCGTGGGGAGACGACTCCGGCGGGCCTCAGCGGTGATCTCGAGCTCTTCGGGCTTCCGACGGTGCTTCAGGTGCTGGCGCAAATCTCGCCTACTGGCGTTCTGAGCTTGCTGACCGAAGGCGAGACCGTTCAGGCGACGCTCGTTTTCGAGCAGGGTCTCCTCCGCGCCGCGCGCACGGGAAAACTGACCGGCTCGGACGCCGTGTATCAACTCTTCGTGAAACCCTTCCCCGGGACATTTGCCTTTGCCAGCCGTGAGGACATCGAGTCTTCCCATGGACCGCTCGGCCCGCCGATGGATGTGGTGAACATGATCTTGGAGGGCGTCCGCCGCCACGACGAGTGGCGACGGGCGAGCGCTCTGGTGCCGGATGAAGCCAAGCTGAAGCCTACCGACAAGCAGTCGACGCCCTTGGAGGACGAAAAGAAGGAAGTCCATGACGCTTTGTGGCAGAAGGTGATTTCAGGAGCTACTCCCGCAAAGTGCGAGGAAGGCTGCGCCGTGGACTCCTACCGCGTACGACGTCTGCTGGCCCATTGGGTCGAAGAAGAAGCCCTCACTCTCCAGGTCGCGTAGAAGCGACGGATCGCCCCCGCGCGAATGGTTCGTACGCGCGTGGACTGTGCATCCTCCGCCTTTTGTTGTAAGTTAGAGGATACCTCAGAGGGAGATCACTACGGAGAAGAGCGAGCCCGAACCGCCCTCGCCCGCCCGCGGGCGGGCGGGCCAAATCGAAGACATCGTTCAGCGCGCGGCCCGTCTTCTCCCCGCCCAGGGCCCCATCTCCGTCTTCGTTCATCACAATACGCTCCACGCCTTCGAGCATTTGCCGTTCGAGCAGGCCGTTGTCGAAGCGGGCGCCCTCGTGGGGTGCGAACCGTTCCTATCCGAAGAGAAATACCGGGATGAGCTGCGGCGGCTTCGTATTCTCGATCACGATCTCGAGGAGGTGGTGAAGGAAGACCTCGGCCCTCGTGCAGCGGAGAGAGTCGGGCGCCGGACGACGCGTGCGGGAATACGCCTGGTGATGCTGCGTCACACCATCCATGAGGAAAAGGGGCCGGCGCTCACCTGGCTCCTTGCGGAAACGCGCGCGCTCAGTCGTTTTCGAAGCGACACCCCGGACGAGGCAAGGCGGCGCCTACTCTATTGGGCCCGGTCGCTGGGAAGGCGCGCCCGCGGGCGCGGAGCGGAGAGGGTCGCCCTGGAATCGCTCTGGGAAGCTTGCCGGCATGCCGCGGAGCGAGTAAGGCCCGCGATCACGAGGAGCCACTTAGGCGTGCGGGTGCGGGATCTGCTGGTGGCGGTGACCGGCGAAGACCCGGACAACTGGGTCGATCCCGTTCTTATCCGTTTGTGCGCGGCCTTCCTCGACCAGGGCATCGCCTTCTGGAACATGCCGGATCGAGACGCTGGCTTATACCGTAGTTTCGTTCGGCTCTACAGTGAGCGCGGAGGATTGGCTCCTGCTTGGATGGACGGCCTGGCGGAGTGGCTGGCGCGTGAAGCGCAGAACGAGCTTGACTCCGCGGAGTCCGTGCTGGATTCACTGGACACCCTCCGCATTCCCGAGGAGGAGCGGGAGAGATTCATCGAAGCCACTCTTCTCGCCCTACGGGGTTGGGCGGGGATGGTGTATCAAGTCGAGACCCGTCCCGATCGCGTGCCCGTCTACGCGCCGCCGGCAAGACTCGTGGATTTTCTCGCCGTGCGGCTCATCCTGGAGCGTTTCGCCATCGCGCATCTCGCGCGTCAGGAGCTCGGCTATGACGGTCCGCTGTCGGAGCTGCGTCGTGAGCTCGTCCGCCTCGCGCCCGAACCTACGTCCCGCTCCGTGGACGAGCGAGCCTATGTTCTTTTCCAGGTATCTCAGATTCTGGGCCGTACCCCCGACGACATCGCCCGGCTGACGCCCGAGACAACGGCACAAGTGCTGGATGAGCTGGAGACCTTCTCCCAGCTCGAGCGTCGCCGCATCTTTCACCTGGCGTACGAGAGGCGGCACCGCGCCGAGGTCCTCGACGCCGTTGCGGCGATGGCGTCGGAGCCGAACGGTGGACCGGGCGAGATCACGTTTCAGGCAATCTTCTGCATCGATGAGCGCGAGGAGTCCATTCGCCGACACTTGGAGGAGATCGAGCCGAGCTGTCGCACCTTCGGCGCCGCGGGATTCTTTGGAGTGGCCATGTACTATCGAGGCGCCAGCGACACGCATGCCAAGCCGCTCTGTCCGATCGGCATACGGCCCGATCACGAAATTCGGGAAGAGATCGAAGAGACGTCTCATGCGCTCGATCGGCGGAGGGCGCGGTCGCGGCGGCTGGTGGGCCGGCTGATCCACCAGACGCGCGTCGGAAGTCGGACGCTCACCCGAGGCACGGTTCTGGCGGCGGGCATCGGCATCCTGACCGCGGTTCCGCTCGTCTCGCGCGTCTTGTTTCCACGGCTGACCGAACGTGTGCGCCGAATGTCTTCTCTCTGGATGGCGCGTCCCACGGCTTCCCGACTGACGCTCGGGCGCGACGAGGGCCTTGCGCCGTCCATGGGAAAGTGGCTGGGTTTCACGGTGGAGGAGATGGCAACCATCGTTCGAAACCTCCTCGAGGAGACCGGCTTGCGCGCAGGCCTCGCTCCCATGGTTCTCGTCGTCGGGCACGGTTCTTCTAGCCTGAACAATCCGCACGAGTCCGCGCACGACTGCGGCGCTTGTGGGGGAGGGAGAGGCGGACCGAACGCGAGAGCGTTCGCGCAAATGGCGAACCATCCGCGCGTCCGTGAGTTGCTTCGCGAGCAGGGACTGGTCATTCCCGAGTCGACGATATTCTTGGCTGCTTATCACGACACTTGCGACGACCGGGTCACTCTTTACGACGCTTCGTTGGTGTCGGACGTGCGCCGGGCCGAAATCGCACGAGTACGGGACGTGCTGGATCGAGCCTGCGCGCTCAACGCTCACGAGCGCTGCCGCCGATTCGAATCGGCTCCCACCTGGCTCACGCCATCGCTCGCTCTCGCTCACGTCGAGGCACGGGCGCACGATCTGGCGCAGGTCCGCCCCGAGTATGGTCACGCCACGAATGCCGTGTGCATCGTTGGACGAAGACAGCGTACGCGCGGGCTTTTTCTCGACCGACGCGCGTTTCTCGTGTCTTATGATCCGGAAAGCGACGACGCCGACGGATCGATTCTGTCCCGCATCCTTTCGTCCGTTGTGCCGGTTGGGGCCGGCATCAACCTGGAGTATTACTTCTCCTTTGTCGATCCCGTCGGCTATGGTTGCGGGACGAAACTCCCGCACAACATTACCGGTCTCGTCGGGGTGATGGACGGCTACGCCAGCGATCTCCGTACCGGGCTTCCCTGGCAAATGGTGGAGATCCACGAGCCAGTGCGTCTTCTGGTGATCGTCGAGACGTCCACCGACCTTCTACTGCGAGTCGTGGAGAGGAACGCTTCCCTCGCGAACCTGGTAAGGAACCGCTGGATTCAACTGGCGACGCTCAGTCCCCGCGGTGCCGACATCTATGTTCTAGGTCGTGACGGCTTCGCGCCGTATCAGCCGGAATGGATGGAGCTTCCCGTGGTCGTCTCGTCGGTGGAATGGTACGGCGGGCAGCAGGAACACTTGCGCCCGGCGCGCGTGGCGGCGCCTGGTGAGTCGCCCGACCGCGCTGACCGGTAACAATGAGCGGATGGGGCACGTTTGCGATCGTGGGGGCGCCCGCCGTCCTTCTCGCCATCCTGGGAGCGAGTTCTCTCGCCGGCCGGCCTTTGCCGGAGCGCGTGGTGGGTGTTCTGGTCAAGCTTGCATTCACGGTCTCGTTCGTATCCTGCCTCGCGCTCGCCACCCGCATGACGGCAGCGGACGTACCGCGCTTCTACATCCCGCTGGGAGAATGGTTCGCCACGCCGGACTATCATTTCGAGCTTGGCCTGTTGGTGGATCACCTTTCTTTGACGTTCGCCACGCTCACCGCCGCGCTCTGCGGCCTGGTGGGAGCTTTCGCGCACCGCTATCTGCACCGCGAGCCCGGCTATCACCGTTTCTTCATCCTCCTCGCTCTTTTCGCCTTGGGGATGATGCTTACCGTGCTCGCGGGGAGCCTAGAGATGATTTACGCGGCCTGGGAGCTGGTCGGTCTCAGCTCGGCGCTCCTCATCGCCTTCTACCACGAGCGACGCCAGCCGCTACAAAATGGATTCCTCACGTTCGCCGTCTATCGTATTTGTGACCTGGGTTTGCTGAGTGCCGTGGTGCTCGTCCATCACTTTTGCGGCACGGGAGCCTTCGAAAAGTTGTTCGGCGTCGCCGGGCCGCACGCCGGAGCGTCCCTCTCGGAGAATCAGGCCATCGTCGTGGCGCTCCTGCTCTTCGTGGCCGCAATCGGCAAATCCGCGCAGCTTCCGGTATCGGGATGGCTTCCGCGGGCGATGGAAGGACCCACGCCGTCGAGCGCCATCTTCTATGGAGCCCTTTCCGTTCATGTCGGCGCTTTCTTGCTTCTTCGAACCGCGCCCATTTTCGAAAAGGCCCCCCTGATCTCCTTGCTGGTCGTCGTCGTCGGCTTGCTGACCGCGGTTCACGCGGCGCTCGTCGAGCAGACGCAGACGGACATCAAGGGCGCTCTCGCTTACGCCTCGCTCACACAGGTGGGAATCATTCTCTCCGAGATTGGTCTCGGGTTGCGGCTCATACCTCTAGTACATGTCGTTGGGCACGCCTGCAGCCGCTCGTTGCAGTTTCTTCGGGCTCCCTCCTTGCTGCACGATCTCCATCAGGTGGAGAGCGCGGTCGGGGAACATCTGGCCCATACTGGGATGCGCTTCGAACGGATTGCTCCCGCGGGCGAGCGCGTCTGGCTCTACCGGTTCGCTCTGGAGCACGCCTATCTCGACGAGTTGCTCGACAGGCTGATCGTGGGTCCTTTCCAGCGTTTCTTCCAATTCCTCGACCGTCTCGAGCGGCGATGGATGGACAGATTGGAACGCGTGCTTCGGCGGGGCACGGGAACGATCGAGGGAGACGGATCCGGTGTCTGAACTGTCTCTACCGCTGCTGCTCTTACTTGTTGTCTTGCCGGCGCTCGGAGCCGTCGTGCCCCGGTCTTTTCTCACGGCCCGGGGCGCGCGGCGAGCGCTTCTTCTCGTCACCGAGATCGAGCTCGTGCTGGCCATCGCGGTTGCGGCGGCATTTCATTTCGGCGGCGAGGGCGAGATATTGGTCGATCCCTGGGACCCCGCACGGTCCTTCTTCGGCCGGCCGTTTTTCTTCGTCGACGAGCTCAGCTCTCTGCTCCTGCCTTTCGGCGCGTTGGTGTTCAGCATCGTCGTTTTCGTTCTCCCGCGAACCGAACGTCACCGTGCCTCGACCCGGCGGATTCTTGCGATGGAAGCCTTCACCTTGGGCGTCTTTCTGACTGCGGAACCCGTCTTGCTCGCGGTACTGTGGGTTCTCTCCACGCTTCCCGGTTACCGCGAGCTCAGCACAGGGCCGCGGGCACGCGGGGCCGAGGGTCTCTACATGCTCGGCAGTATTGTCCTGTTCACGGTAGGGGTCGTTCTCGAGAGTTTCTCCGACATCGCCTCTCCGGCAGGCCGCCTGGCGGACGTCCTGATCCTGGGAGCCGTGTTGACGCGAAAGGGTATCGTGCCCTTTCACTCCTGGATGGTGGGGTTCTTCGAGCACGCGGCGCTACCGACGGCGATCTTGTTCAGTGCACCGCAACTCGGGGCCTACGCGGCGGCTCGACTCATCGTACCTCACGCGCCCGAAGCGTTGCTGACCGTCATCGGCGTCGCCTCCCTGGTCACCGCGGTCTATGGAGCCGGCCTGGCGCTGGTGCAATCGAACGCGCGGCGCGCCTTCGGCGCGTTTTTCATGAG
>JBOGJF010000357.1:0-5312 GCA_050747785.1 Vicinamibacteria bacterium | reverse complement strand
GGTACGATAGGTTCACTTCGTCCATCAGAGGAAAGGAGGTCACTCAACCACATCACCGACCGATGAGCGTTCAGCTTCGCTGGAATCGCTGTTCAGCTTCCTCTGGAACCGGCGTTCACAATGACTGGAATACGCACTTCGTTGGGGAAGCCCGTCGTCTGAAGGTCCTTGCAGGCGTTGGTGAGGCTTCTTGGACAGGAGGCAGGAATCACGTCAGTGGAAATTACTTCTTCTTGATGTAGTTCTTCTGCAGTGCTTCGATGGCGGGCAGCAGATCCTGTTTGTCGGTAAGCGTTCCCCGGAAGAGATCCCCGAGCCGCTGGATGCGGGGCAGCGCGGTTTCGATAGTGAACATCGAGGGGTGGAGCTCGGAATCGAGCTCGTCCCAGTCGAGCGGTGTCGAGACCGAGGCACCCGGGACCGGACGCGCCACGTAGGGCGGAACGACCGTTTGCCCGCGCCGGTTCTGGAGAAAATCGATGTAGACCTTGCCTCCCCGGCGGTTGACGACCCGTTCCACGGTCGCGATGTCGGTGTGGTCTTGCGCGACCAGACGGGCGATCCCCTCGCAGAAATGCGCGGCATGTTCGTAGGTGTAACCGGGTTGGAGAGGCACGTAGACGTGCATGCCGGTCGCCCCGGAGGTCTTGAGGAAGGGCCTGAGGCCAATACCTCGCAGGACCTTGCCGATCGAGCGCGCCACGCGGACGACGTGCGGGAACGGAGAGCCGTCGGGATCGAGATCGAGGATGGCCCAATCGGGTGAGTCGAGGCTCCCGCGCCGCGACAGCCAGGGATGGAGATCGATGCTTCCGAGATTCACCATGTAGAGAAGCGTGTCGCGATCGTTACAGATGACGAATCGAATGGCCTTGCCTTTGCTCTCCGACTCGATGGGCTCGATCGTGACCCAGTCCGCCATGTGCTCGGGCGCGTCTTTCTGATAGAAGGCCTTCCCCTCGATGCCGTCCGGGTAGCGAAGCATGTGGACCGGCCGCTCGTGAAGATAGGGCACGATGAGGTCGGCAACCTTCTCGTAGTATTCGATGAGATCGCCTTTGGTGTAGCCCTCCTTGGGCCAGTAGATCTTCTCCAGATTGCTGAACTTGATCTTGTGCTTGGTCTTTCGCGGCGCGGCGCCCTTCAAGGCTTCGAGCAGGTCCTGCGTGTCGGTCCTGCCCTGTGGCGGTGTCGGGATCTCTTTCCAGCTCGATGACGGTCCGGCCGCGTAGCTCACCGAAGCCTCCTTGGCCACGACCGCGGGAAGGCCCGCCGCGGACGTAACGTCCACGAAATCCTCGCCACGTCCCTCGACATGATCCACATAAAGAAGATGCGTGAGCCTGGGAAGCACCGAGGCGAGGATCTTCTTCCTCTCGAGAAGGGGCAGGGGGCGGACGTCCCAATCGTCGTAGTGCAGGATGTCGAAGGCGTAGAAGAAGACCGGCTCCTCCGTCTCACCTTTCAATCGTGCCGAGAGCGCCTCGGCCGAGGGGCGGCGAGCGGCATCGAGGACCACGAGAACCCCGTCGAGAAGAGCGTTCTCCGCCCGCATCTCGCCGATTTCCGTGGTGAGATCGGAGAGAATGGCGCCGAGCGGCTCTCCGGTGCTCGAGAGAAGCCGAACGTCATCCCCGCGCTTGAAGATCGTCGCGCGTCGCCCCTGGAACTTCATCTCGAAGACCCACGCGGGGTCGGTGAACGGCTTGGCCGTGCCCCCGATTTCCATGAGCCGCACGCTCTCGGAAGGGGAGCTCTCCACGGCGGCCGTCAGATCGAAGAAGGGCGGAGGCTCCTCGTCCTTCCGGACGTAGCGATCCCGCGCCTTGAAGATGAGCCATTCATCCTTTCCCGAACTCGTGCGGACCAGATGCCATTCGCCGCGAAGCTTCTTGCCGTATAGAACGAGCTCCAGCTTGCCCTGGTCGACGCCGTGTTTCTTGTCGTCGGCCTTCTCGATGCGGTAGTTACCGTGATCCCAGATGGTCATCGTGCCCGCGCCATAGGCGTCTTTGGGGATCACGCCGTGGAAATGCTCGTACTCCAGAGGATGATCCTCGGTACGAACCGCTAGTCGCTTGACGGTGGGATCGTAGGAGAAGCCGCGCGGCACAGCCCAGGACTTGAGAACACCGTCCATCTCGAGGCGAAGATCGTAGTGGAGCCGTCGCGCTTCGTGGCGGTGGACGACAAAGACAGGCGTGCCGGGTCGAAGCGAGGGTCTTCCGGGCGGCGGCTCGGGAGTTCTGCCGAAGTCTCGCTTGTCGCGATAGGCATCGATCGACTTGGACTTCGGCTTCGTCTTCCGCGTCTCGCCGGTCTGGCCGGTCTGGCCTTTCTGGGGCATGGCATCACGTTAGCAAACTTGCCGAACGGGGAAAACCGGGTTTCGTGCCGGCGGGCTACTGCTGACCTTGGGGCGATTCTTCGGGTGTTTCTTCGTCTGTCGGCTGCGCGTTCGGGTCATTCGGATCGGGAGGAACCGGGATGGGTCGCCCGAACTGGTCGGTAAAGGGGTAGTAGGCAGGGGGCCGTGTCGGCGGCCGGGTTCTAGAAGGAGACGTGGTTTCCTCCGCGGGTTGCTCGTTCGCTCCAAAGGGCGAGGACTCCAGGCCGGGTGTGAAACGGCTTCGTGGGAAGGAAGGGGGAGGCGGCAGATAATCCTGGCTCGCCGGCTTGTCTTCCACACTCTCGGTGAAATTCTCCTCCGCCTCCGCTGCACCGGCTTCATCGATGAAGCCGCTTTCGTCCGCCGCAGGGACTTCTTCCTCGGGGACCTCTTCTTCCACGTACTCGTCCTCGAACTCCGCCGTCGGGTCGTAGTTGTCCTCGATCGGCTCCGCTCTTCTGACCGCACGGCCGGTAGCGGGCTGACTGGATGCCAACGGGCCGCCACCCTCCCCGACGAAGAGCTTGGCGACCTGTTGCCAATCCTCGGGGTCGTACATCATCGCGTAATTCACGCCGACTCCGGCCAACAGCCGCTCGACGGCCAGATTGAGGGGCTGCGCGTCGATGTCGGCGGTAATACGCCTGCTCTTGACCGGATCCTCGAGAAATAGCTCCATGCCGGTCGCGGATTGGATCTGCTCGAAGACCTGTCCCAGCGAGGCGTTTTCACAACGAATGGTGAGGAGGTTGCCCTGGTAGGAGATGGATAAGGACTGGGCCTGAGCGCTCCCGGTCGCGATGGCTAGGAACACGACGAGCAGGCTAGCTAACTTGTACATGGGAATCTCTTCTCAAGCTACACCCGCCCCTGCCGCTTGTCAAAAGGAGCCCCTGGAACCGTCAGGCGCACTCGTGGTAAACCGCGAGCGTCTGCCGCGCGGCGGTCTCCCAGCTGTGACCAGCTCATTCTTGCCGCGAGCACGCGGGAAACCGCGTACCACGCGAGCGCGCGAAGTTCTTCCGGCTATTCCGGCTCGAACCCCGTTAGAGTGGACTTCCTTCCTTCTGTATATTATATTGTATATGATTATGTCTACAGAACCGAGGCAAGTGACCGTCCGCGTTACGGAAGACACCCGGGCGCTTCTCCGCTGGCTTTCGGAAATCGAGGGCCGTTCGATGCAGGCCGTCCTCCGATCGGCGCTCGAGGTCTACCGGCGGCAGCTTTTCCTGGACGAAATCAATGCCGGCTACGCGGAGCTCAGGCGGGACCGTGGAAGCTGGCAAGAGTGGACGACTGAGCGGATGCTGTGGGACCGGACCCTGTTGGATGGTCTCGTCGCGGAACCGAAACGGTCGTACGGGAAGGCCCGTCACAAGAAGAAGGGTCGGCGATGAGCGTCGGCCGGGGCGAAATCTGGCTCGCCGACCTCAATCCGACGCGGGGACACGAGCAAGCGGGACGGCGTCCCGTTGCCATCCTCTCCGAGGACAGCTTCAACAACGGTCCCGCGGGGCTTGTCGTGGTGCTGCCTATCACGTCCACCATCCGGCCCATCCCTTCCCATGTCGTCGTGGAACCTCCGGAGGGAGGTCTAAGGGTCCGCTCCGCCGTGATCTGCGAAGCCATTCGTTCCATTTCTATCGATCGACTGGTAGAGCGGTGGGGCCGGCTCGGTGGAAAGAGCTTGGCTCGATTGGAGGACGTGCTCCGGATTCTTCTACGATTGTGAGGTCCTTCAGCCACCGCACGCATGGTAGACGGCGAGCGTCTGGCGGGCGGCGGTCTCCCAGCTGAATTCCTGGGCCTTCGCGAGCCCCGCGCGGCGCAGGCGGTCGGCGCGACCCGTGTCGGTCAATAGGTCGGTGATGGCCGAGGCGATGGCCTCCTCGTCCTCCGGCTCGACCCAGGCAACCGCGTCACCTCCGACTTCGGGCAACGCCCCGCGCCGTGAGGCCACGACGGGCGTCCCGCAGGCCATGGACTCGAGAACGGGCATCCCGAAACCCTCCACCAGCGAGGGAAACGCGAAGACGCGGGCCAAGTTGTAGAGGGCTGGCAAGTCCTCGTCGGGAACGGGGCCCAGGAAGCGAACACCACCCGGAGCGCTTTGGATCTCCTCTTCGACCTCCTCGAAGCGGAAGTCCTTCTGGCCGATCAGGATTAGCTCGAGGCCGGGATCCAGTTTCCGGCGGGCCTGGCGAAACGCACGGATGAGGCGCACCAAGTTCTTACGAGGCTCGAGCCTTCCCACGCTCAGGACGTAGGGTTTTTCGAGAGCGTACCGTTTCTTCACTTGTCCGAGACGGTCTTGCTCAGCTGGCTCGTCTTGTTTAACTGGCCCGGTCATCGGATGAAAGCGCGCGTGATCCACGGCGTCGTGGATCGTGACGACCTTGCTTTCGGGAAGTCGATAGCGCTCGAGCAAGGCGCGACGTGAGAAATCCGAGACCGTGAGGACGCGTCGCGCGCGTCGCGCGGAGCGCCGGATGAGCTCGACCGACCGACGAGAGAAAGCACCCACGAAGAGATCGGGATGGGTCTCGAAGAGGATGTCGTGGATGGTCACGATCTCCGGCACCATCGATATCGGTGGACAGATGTACTGAGAGTGGAAGACCGACAGCCTATCCCTCATCTCGAGCGCCGGAAGCACGAACGGCAATCGCAGGCGGGCCGACTCGGGGAACAGGCGCCGGTGCGTGAAGCTCGGCGCGTCCAAGAGTCGGCGGGTCTCCTCGGGCTCGAAGCTATAGATGAAGAAGCGATCGTCGGGCGCAACGCGCCCGAGCTGCTGGATCAAACCCAGGAGGTAGGTGCGGCTTCCCTGCGGCTTACCGTTGAGATGGTGGCCGTCGATGCCGATGCGCATCGGCGCCTTAGGGTCGCTCGGCGCCCGGTTGAGTAGGTTGATTGGGAG
>JBOGJF010000356.1:0-3154 GCA_050747785.1 Vicinamibacteria bacterium | reverse complement strand
GTCTATATCTGTCTCCTCCATGGTGGCGAAAAGGGGGAGTGACAGTTCCTCCTTGTAGAAAGCTTCCGCCTCCGGAAACTGCCCTTCGGTGAATCCAAACCGCTCCCGATAGTAGGGGTGAAGATGTACCGGGATGTAATGAACTTGTACGCCAATCCCCTGGGCACGCATAGCGTCGTAGACTTCCCGCCGACTAACTTGAGCGTGATGGATCCGGATTGGAAACAAGTGCCATGCAGAACGAACGTCCTTTTCCTTTTCCGGAAGGTGAAGGAAATCGAAATCCTTCAACCTCTCGATATAACGAGATGCCAACCAACGGCGGCGAGCAACCCCTTCGTCGAGTCGTCGCAGTTGAGCCCTTCCCAGAGCAGCCTGTATGTCTGTGAGCCGGTAGTTGTAGCCGAGGTCTTGCATCTCGTAGAACCATCCTCCGGCTTCTCTTTGTCGGTTTGCGTTCCTTACCACCCCGTGTGATCGAAGCTCCCGTAACTTCCTGGCCAAAGCACGATCCTGAGTGAGCACCGCTCCTCCTTCGCCAGTCGTTATGGGTTTTACGGGATGGAAGGAGAAGACCGTAGCGAGAGAGTGTAGGCAAGCTCCGACTTTCGACCAGCCGCTCGAAGAATACACTTCGGCACCAATCGCATGGCAGGCGTCCTCCACAATGGGAACTTTTCCGGCTACTCGGGCCAGCCCCTCGACATCGGCGGGTCTTCCACCAAAATGAACTGGAATGAGGAGATCCGCACCTCCTTCTCCTAGTGCCCGCCCTACTGTGTCCGGCGTGACGTTACCGGTTCTCGGGTCCACATCGGCAAACGTTGGCGATGCGCCACAATAGAGTGCGCAATTCGCCGAAGCCAGGAATGTCAACGGCGACGTCATCAGCCGCTGCCCGGGCTTAAGTCCGAGAGCCAAACAAGCGAGATGTAATGCCGCCGTACCGCTCGAAACCACAACGGCGTGAGAGGCTCCGAGCCGCTCGGCAAGCTCCGCTTCAAACCTTTCAATGGTGGGCCCCTGTGTCAGCCACCCGGAGCGCAAGGCATCAACGATCGCGTCTATGTCCTCCTGCTCGATCCACTGCGTGGAGTAGGGTAGGTTCGTCACTGTTGAGTTATCAGACGTTCCAATTCTTCGCGTGTCAGTCGCCATGGGTTGTTATCGCTTGCAAAGCAAAAGCCTTCCGGCAAGCAGCGGCCCCGCTCCTTCCATCCGTTACTGTCTACCCAACTCTTGAAGGCGGGCATGATGACGTACATGTCGTCAAGCTCTACCGTATGCCTTCCCTCATCAGCGGGAATCAAGACTTCGTGCAGTTTCTCCCCGGGTCGAATGCCGATGTACTCGTGGCGGCACCCTGGTGCGACGGCGTCGGCAAGGTCGGTGACGTTCATCGAGGGGATCTTTGGAACGAAGATTTCACCACCGTGCATCCGCTCGAAGGCTTTCATTACGAGCTCCACACCCTGATCCAAGGTAATCCAGAACCGCGTCATTCTCTTATCGGTGATAGGAATGACGTCCCCGTTCTCCTTCATCTTCTTGAACAGCGGAATCACGCTTCCCCTGCTTCCTATCACGTTGCCGTAACGGACAACGCTGAAGCGGGTCTTGTGGGACCCCGAATACGAATTACCGGCAACGAACAGCTTGTCTGCACAGAGCTTCGTGGCCCCGTACAAATTTATGGGATTAGCCGCCTTGTCCGTCGACAGCGCCACCACCTTCTCAACACCCTTGTCGATTGCAGCGTCGATCAAATGTGCCGCTCCCATGATATTGGTCCTAATGACCTCGATCGGGTTGTATTCACCCATGGGAACCTGCTTGAGCGCCGCGGCGTGAACAACGTAGTCGACACCATCCAGCGCCCTACTCAGTCGATGCCGATCTCGAACATCCCCGAGAAAGAACCGCAACCGGTCTTCGCCCTGATAGGACTCCATCATCGTGGATTGCTTGAGCTCGTCACGACTGTAGACGATCAGCTTCCTCGGACCGAATTGCTCCAGTGCTGTCCGCACGAACTTCTGGCCGAAGGACCCAGTCCCGCCCGTGACCAAAACAACCTTACCCTGCAAATCCATCCACTCCCTCCGCGGGAAATCGCCACTCGTACGGAACCACGATCGGCGCGCTATTCCTCGAGTTGGCCAGGCCTACCTTTCCCGAGTAGCCGTACGTTTCGAGGGCACTCCTAAGAGTAAAGGCCGCCAGAATCTTCGGATTGTAGTAGTTTGAGGCTACATTCCGCCGTATCTGCCCCATAACATGGTAGGGCCCCGGCAACAACGGTAGCTCCTCGAACAGCAACTCGGCTATTCCCAAGCCACTCAGTCTCTCGGGAAAACGTTCATCGAACTGCATGTTGGCTGCGAAAAGCGCGCCGAACTGATTACTGACCGCCACGATGAAGCATGGCCGCGTGATCTCAGTAAAGGCGCGGTAATGAATCCGAAGCAGGAGCGGCTCGCGGTAGCTGAAATCTGTCGCCGGGGTCCCATCGCTTCGATGCGTTGTGATTCGCTCGATGACGATATCGCCTGAGCCGAGATCCTCACCGCGGATGTCTTGCGGGCTTCGGGAACTAGTCAGTTTTCTATCCTGTGCATCAAGATAGGCCTCAAGCACCTGCGCCGTACCTCCCAGCATGCTTAGCTGCCCATTGTCAATCCACAAGACTCGGTCGCACATTTGCGCGACAGCCGGCAAGTTGTGTGACACGAACACGATTGAAACCCCCTTCTCCTTGAAGGCGAGCATGCGTTCCAGACTCTTCGCTTGGAACGCCACGTCACCAACAGACAACACTTCGTCCACAAGAAGGATGTCGGGATCCGTATGAACCGCGACCGAAAACCCCAATCGCACATACATTCCAGATGAATAGCGTTTGACCGGCATATTCATGAACTCTTGGAGCTCGGCAAACGCGACGATAGCGTCAAACTGCTGTTCGGTTTCCGCCCGTGTCATTCCCATGATCGCAGCATTCACGAAGACGTTATCGCGTCCCGTTAGTTCGGGATGAAGTCCCGCGCCAACCTCGATGAGAGAAGCGATACGACCGCGGACACCCACGGATCCCTCCGTGGGGTAGCTAATCTTGGAGATCAACTTGAGCGTCGTGCTCTTGCCGGCGCCGTTG
>JBOGJF010000355.1:0-6245 GCA_050747785.1 Vicinamibacteria bacterium | reverse complement strand
CTTCTTGAACGCGCCCGATCTCCACTTGGGTATCGTCGGATCGATGCTGGCGTTCATCGCGACGTCGCCATTTCTCCTTGCCGACCTGGCCAATTTTCTCGATCACATGGCGTTCAATCTCTACACGTATGGCTTCTCAGGAAAGGAAGGCGGAACGGGTGTGGACAACTGGTACCATCACGCTCGTTACGCGGCCATCTTCGGCACGGGAATCTTGGCGCTCGTGTCCGCGCTCGGCGGTCTCGCGCTGGCGCTCTATCGTCTGGACGCCCGCCTCGCGGTGGCTCTCGCCTTTCCCGTCATCTACGCCTCGGTTGCGAGCTCGCAAATGGTCAACTGGGCGGGGCTCTTCGTTCCCGTGTATCCCTTCATCGCGATTCTGGCTGCCTACGGAATCGACGAGGCGGCGATGGCAACGACCCGCTGGCGTCGCGCCGAGTGGCTCGAGCCCGTTCTGGTGACAGCGATGTTGGTCCTGGTCCTCTGGTCCCCGGCCCGCATGGCGATTCTCTACAACAAGGAGGCGACCCTCCCCGACACCGGGAACGTGGCGCGAGCATGGATCAACGAGACGTTCGAGCGCGGCACTCACTTCGTGGCCGAAAGGTACACTCCGCTTCCTGATCGAAAGCGCTTCCTTGTCTCGCAGGAGGCGAGGGCTATTCACCGATCCGTCGCCGACTATCGCGGCGCGGGCGTGCAATACATCATCGTGTCGTCGCAGATCTACGATCGCTACGGACCGGAGCATCGCGTGACGCGTGCCTACCAGAGACTCTTCGAGCTCTGTCCGGCGGTCGCGGAGTTCGAGCCCGTCGAGGGAAAGCTACAGGGTCCGACGATCCGGGTGCTTCGGATTCCGCCGGAGGGAAGTGAAGGTGCAGCGGAGTCGACTGACCCGTCTGAACCTCCTGACTCGCCGCTTACCAACTAGCCCGCTCTCCCAGCTCTCGCCGCAGCCAGAGTAGCCGAATCGAGGAACCGCGGATCCTCAGTAGGCGGAGCCGCGGTGCGAGGCCGCGGTCATGAAAATCGTTCGCTCCCCATCATCGATCTCGTAAAAAAATCGCCACGCTCCGATGCGATACCGCCACGTGTCCGGCGTGTAACCCTTGAGTTTGCGGATGTTCGGGCCGAAGCGGGGGTGTTGCCTCAATTGCGGGTAGACGGTGCTCCGTAGTTTTTCAGCAAGGGACGCGTGACCGGCCTTCGAGATCTCCCGCAGGTCTTTGGCGAACTGCTTGGTCTCGAAGATCCGGTATTCATTCAACGAATCTGCCCTGTCGTTTACGGGCGTCCCGAGAACCCGCCTTCAGCCTGCGAAGGAGCCTCTCGTTTTCCAGGATCTCGGCCATCTCCGCGTCATCGACGAACTGATCCTCGCGGATCTTGGCCAGGGCGGCACTCTCGATGAGATTCGAAAGAGGACGCCGTTCCGCTATCGCCGCTTGGCGAAGCTCCTTGTACACGGCGTCGTCGAGACGCAAAGTGACCACCTTGGACATATGCTTCTCCTGATATACAACATATTCTATTGTATTCTATATCCGCTGTCAAGCCGGCCTGGAAAGATGCAGGGGGAGCTTGACGGAGGGTGAGGGGAGCTCCTGTGCTTCGGCGAGGCAAGCGGCATAGTCGTCGAGCATACTGTCCGGGCTGTGCTCGGCCTCGACGTATTCTCGGGCGCCGCGCTCCAGTTTTCGTCGACGATCCAGATCGCGCAGTAGATCCATCACGTCGCAAAACAGACCGTCTTCGTCGCCGTCGAGGCTCGTTCGGGCCACGACTGTGTCGGGATAGTCGAGCTCACGCATTTGATCCGTCACCATCACCGCCCGACCCGCCGCCAGCAAGCGTAGCAGCGTGGCCGAGGTTTCGCCGGCGGATGGGTAGCGGAGATTCAAGCAGATGTCGGCGGCCGAGGCGTATAGATGGAAATCGGTTTCCGAAACGCGCTCGGTGAAATGGACGCGCTCGGCCACGCCCAGCTGTTGGGCCTCCCGGCGCGCGTCGTAGTGCGATACGGTCCCTCCGATCACGAGATACCGCGCGTCGACACCGTCATCGAGCATCATTTTGAGACAGCGAAGCGCGATGGAAATGCGTTTTTCCGGTGTCACGAGTCCGAAAGAGGCCAGAATGATTTCCTTGCCGAGACCCAGCCGTCGGCGGGCCTCGTCGCGGGGAACGCCTTCGGGAATCTCGATGCCCATCCGCACGACGCGAATCGCGGCTTCGGGACAGCGGGCTTCGAGCTCTTCTCGAGCCGCGCGGTTGTGAACGAGCGTCATCTTGCTGGCTCGAACCAGAAGCTCATGAAGCGGGTACTGGTAGAACAGCCGTCCGCCTCCCATCCGTATCGCGATCTCCGCAATCGCGTCGCCCTGGCCGGGGTAGGAAGCCTCGACCTCCGCGGCATACTCCGAGAGCTTATCGAGCGCGCGATCGCGTTTTTCGCGACTACCCAAGTCGGTCACGTAATCGACGACCTCGGGACTCTTCATGTACATCGCGAGCCGCGAATGGTGGAGCACGAGGTCGTGCAACACCAAGACACCGGGATGACGAAAGACGAGTGGATACATGAAGTCGTGATGGAGACTGTTGCCCATTTGATAGACGGGTAGGGCCCTCGGTTCGATCGACTGTCTCTTCTCGAACTCTCGCCACGAATAGCAAGGGACAAGGGTCGGTTCGATGGGCTGGTCCGTATAGGCCTCGACGGGAAATCTCTCCGACAAGCCTTGCAGGAGAAGCCGGCTATAGTCTGCGACGCCGGTCGGCGCGGGAGGCAAGGGGGAAAAGAGAGCGACTCGCACCGACACCTACGCGAAGAAGTCTCTGACTTCCTTGGCAACGCGACGGACGTCATCCTCGCCGAGCTCGGGGTAGATCGGAAGCGAGAGGACTTCTCCCGCGGCCGCTTCCGCCTCCGGGAAGCTTCCTTTCTCGAGGCCAAAACCCGAATACGCGGGCTGAAGATGAAGCGGTCGAGGATAGTGGATGGTCGAGCCGATGCCGTTTTTCTCCAAGTGGCGTCGCAGCGCGTCACGGCGCTTCGTGCGGACCGTAAACTGATGGTAGACGGATCGGCAACCACGGGCTTCGCGTGGTAGAGTGAGCTCCGAAACGCCCTCCAGTTCTTCGAGATAAATTTCGGCCAGACGCCGTCTCTTCTTGTTCCACGCCTCCAGATGGCGGAGCTTGACGCGCAGGATGGCGGCCTGGAGATTGTCGAGGCGGCTGCTGACTCCCTCGTGCGCGTGCTCGTACTTGCCCAGCTCGCCATGGTTCGCCAGGAGGCGAACGCGCTCGACGAGGGCGCCGTTGTTTGATACCACCATGCCAGCGTCACCTGCCGCGCTCAGATTCTTCGTCGGGTAGAAGCTGAAGCAGCCCACGTCGCCGAGCCCCCCCGCGCGCCGGCCGTCGACTTCAGCGCCCTGCGCCTGCGCGGCGTCTTCGATGAGTGCCAGTTTTTGCTCGCGAGCCAGCGTGGCAAGCTCCTTCATGGGGCCGGGGTGACCGTAGAGATGGACCACGATGACCGCCTTGGTCTTCTCCGTGACGCGGGTCGCTACGGCTCGCGCGTCCAAGTTCATGGTGCCCGGGTCGACGTCGGCGAAGACCGGCCGCGCTCCATTTCGGGAGATGGCTTCAGCGGTCCCGATGAAAGTAAACGGCGTCGTGATGACCTCGTCGCCCGGTCCGATTCCGAGCGCCTGGACGGCGAGAAAGAGGGCATCGCTCCCGTTCGCGACCCCACAGGCGGAGCTCACGCCGCAGAAAGACGCGAACTCGGACTCGAACAACCGACACGCCTCGCCCCGAATGAAGGCCCCCTGCCGGAGCACTTCTTCGATGGCGGCGTCGATCTCTTTCTTGAGGCTCTCGTATTGGGCCGGCAGATTGACGACGGGGATCATGGCTCGGTTCCTGTGGTCTCCCTCCGGGTGTCGGGCAGGAGCTCGTACACGACGTCGGATCCGAATTGGGCGTGAATGGGCATACGCTCGTGATAACGCTGCATATCTTGCCTCAATTTCGCTCTCTGCCGCTCGGGGTACTCGTCGTAGTGGATAAGGATGAGCCGCACCGGCACGTCCCTTTCCAAGAACCGAAGGATCCCCGACGTCGGGAAGTATCGCATGCGCCCGACTAGAACCCAGTAGTCGTTGGGCCACCAACCGCTGAAGCCGTTGGCGAGGTCCTTCCAATGAGCCGTCGAATAGTACATACGGATCGATTCCTTGGTGATGTCCTCGTGAATAGGTAGCTCCAGGAATCCGAAATCACCGCGCTGGGTGGCGAGCCACGAATAGACGGGTGGTATCGGTGGCGCGGGAGGCAGGACCCGCGCCAACGAGTAGGTTTGGTAGTCGAAGATCAACAAGAAAACCACGGCCCCACCGACCGTGGCTTGCCAGCCAGGCCTCCACATTGCGATCCATCTCAGCAACCAGGCGGTGCCCCATCCGGCGAAGACCCCGAGCCCGATCAGGAACAGCACCGTGATCCGCGCCGGCACGCGCAATCCTTGAAAGCCGGGCACGTGGCGATAGAGGAGGCCATAGGGGAGAAAGATCGTGGTTTCCTCCCCGAGCTCGAGCCGCGGACCGAGCGACAAGACGAAGCCGGAAATCGTGAGCACGAGAAAGAAGGCCCGCGCAACGCGGTCGACCGGCTCTCCCTCAGACTTCTTCTTTCGACGGGTGGCGGTCCAACCGATGCACCCGAGGACGATGGCCAGCGCACCGGGGAACAGGGCCTTTTCCGAGCGAAGCTGTTTGGGAAGGTAGTCGACGTAGAGGACCTTGTTGTAGGCGCTCGGGCGAAGGTAGTCGAGGGGCTCGGCGGAGAATTGGAGGACGTCTTGGTAGCGCCGGTAGTAGCCTTGCTCCACACGGTTGCGCTCGTAAGGAAGGAAGAAGGGCCAAGCGGTGACGACGATGACCGCCGCTCCGGCGGAAAGCAACAGCAGTTTCTTCAGGTTGAGGGTCGACCGGCCGACGAAGAGGACCACGATGCCGAGGAGTACGAACGCCAGTGCCAGATACATGGCGTAGTAGTTGCACGACAAGATCTGTAGTAGCGAGAAGATCACAACCGCGGCTAGCTCACGGGGACGCCCGTTCCGCAAGAAGCGCCACAGAAAGAGAAACACAAAGGGGAACCACTGGTAGCTCAGGAGCTGGACGTGAAATAGCTGAAGGAATCGGTAGGGAGCCGCGGCATAGATCACGCCCGATGCGAGTCCCGCCCACCGATTTCCGGTGAGCTCGTGGACCAAAAAGTACATGCCGATTCCGGAAAAGAAAAAAGACAGAGCGATGGCGACGTTGTACGCAAAGACCGCGTTCCCCGTCACGAGATAAGCCGGCGCGGCCAGGAGGGCCACCCCGAAGAGATGCTCCGAGTAGGCGAGCGTGTCCTGTCTCGGAAAGAAGATGTTGGCGTCGAAGAGCGAGAGCGGCTCGCGGGGAAGCACGTGGTAGTTCCAGGCGAGGGCCCAGAGGTTCAGAAGCGAGTCTGGACTGGTGCTGATACCGCTTCCCATCCGTGCGGCAAGCGGCCAGGTCAGGAACACGGTAAGGAATAAGAAAAAGGCGATCGGTCCGGCTGTGCGCAGGGAGGCCTGGAGCTTGGGCATCGTTTTGATTGACGCTAGTTGAGCTGCACCCGCAGGTCGTGTGGGCTCCAGTTGGTGACGAGGTCGATGAATCGATCGTCGCCGACGGTGTGGGTCGTGAAGGACTTTTCTTCCCCGTCGATCCGAACGGTCTGCGCCGACGTGCCTTCGGGCAACAGAAGTCGCAGGCGTCCCTCCGCCTCGGCACTCGCGTCGAATCTCAATTGAATCTCGCGGTCCTGGTATCGATATCGGTAGCGGACGAAGTCATGCGTTGCCGGTTGGTGGAGCTGGATTTCTCCCGATCGCTCGCCGAGGCGAATGGTGAGCTCGAGTATTCCCGCGCTGAGGTAGACCCCGAAGAGGCCTCGAAACGATGCAGCCCCCAGCGCACCGGCGCTGCCTGCATAATGACGGCTACCCCGGCCGCTTCCATCCCGCGTCTGCCATTCGTGGAGACCTCGGTTTCGGGTGACCTTGCGCGCGATTTCCAGGAGATGTTGATGCGCTCGCTCCGAAAAGCCTCTTTCGAACTCGGCGAGGACGAACCGGCCACCAAACCAATCCCACTGGCCCCCGTTCTGGTAACTGTAAGGATCTTGCAGGAGGGGATGCG
>JBOGJF010000354.1:0-1678 GCA_050747785.1 Vicinamibacteria bacterium | reverse complement strand
GGGATCACATTCTGAATCGTCAAGCGCTCGAGGAACTCTACTCCGCCGAAAGGTGCTCAATTCCGATCTTGGCCGATTCCTTACCCGCGATCCCTTTGGAATGGTAACTGGTCCTCGATTCCTTAATGCCCGAAAGGACACCTATCGTTCCATTCTGACAGATCACTACCGGGTAAGAGCGACAATTCACTTGTACGAATACGCGCTTGCGAGCCCCCTCCGCTTTAATGATCCATCAGGATTGCGGGTCAGGTTTCCAACCTCTGGATCGACAGCGGAGAACCTACATGACTATCTCTACGAATGTAGCCCGACATATCGCGAAATGATCGATTCATTGAATGCCTCAGCCGACACTACGCAGACTTTCGACGATGCAGATTTGCCCCCGGACACACTCGGGGAAACACATAGTGAGACTACGGAAGGCGATCCTAATGATGACTCTACGGAATTCACTGGGAATACGGATTCATACATTGATCCCGATGCGCCGAGTGGGGACCTCGCTCTTGATACTCAGGCTCATGAGGTCTCGCATGCTACGAGTTCCCTCGACAAGAGCACCGAAGGGCCGATGACAGACGAGGAGCTCGCCGAGTTTCAGCGGACGAGCGAAATGAGCGCTAAGAGCACGTCCTAAAACCTCTGTTAATCCCTGTCCGGATATGCTTTCTGCTGGTCCATGGACAAGGACTTCTTCGACGTTCCAGACGCCCTGTGGCGTCGAATCGAGCCGTTGCTGCCGCCAGAGCCGCCCAAGCCGAAGGGCGGCCGGCCTCGTGTTCCCGATCGGGTGGCCATGGCCGGCATCATTTACCGCGTACGCACGGGTTGCCAATGGAAGGCGCTCCCGTTCGACTTTGGTTCTGGATCGACGTGCCATCTGCGGATGATGCAGTGGGTTCGCGCAGGCGTCTTCACGAAGATTCACGAGGAGCTCTTGCGGCACTACGACAAGCGCCGCGGTATCAAGTGGGACTTCGCTTCGCTCGATAGCGCCATGGCCAAGGCGCCGAAGGGGGGGGCGACACGGGGCCGAACCCGACGGACCGCGCGAAACTCGGGGTGAAACGTCACGTTCTCACCGACGGACGAGGGGTTCCGTTGGCCGCGCTGATCACCGGAGCCAACGTACACGACAAATGGATGGTTGGAGATGTACTCGACGCGGTCGTGATTCGAGCGCCGCGCGGACCGCGACGTCCAGACAATCTGTGCTTGGACAAAGGCTACGACTACGTCGACACGGAAGCCGCCGTTCGCCGTCGTGGGATCCGCCCGCACATCCGTCGAAGAGGCGAGCAACCTCTCGTCGGCTGCGTGCGCGGCAGGCCTCGGCGCTGGGTCGTCGAGCGCACCAACAGTTGGCACAACCGTTTTCGCGGGCTGCTCATCCGTTGGGAGAGACTCGCGGAGAACTACCTCGCGATGGTTCAATTGGCGTGCGGCCTCATCGCGTTCCAACAAGCTCACGGGTTTTAGGACGTGCTCTTAGCGCGATAACGCCATCTGTCTCGGATCGGAGACGAGGACGCGGAATTTAAGCAACTTCGATGTGGATAACTTCTGCGCGATCAGCCGGTCGAGTTTGGAGCATCTCGAGCCACCATCGAGGCCTGGATCTCGCCAGGGATCCAGGCAAGGACGAGCTACGCGCCGAGGACCCCCTCACCTG
>JBOGJF010000353.1:0-3393 GCA_050747785.1 Vicinamibacteria bacterium | reverse complement strand
CGCCGAGCTCGTCCGGGATTGGGATGCCGCGCGCTGGTCGGCGACCTACGCCCCGGGCAAGTGGACGGCGGCTGAAATCGTGCTCCACTTGGCACAGGATGAGATCGGCTTCGGTAATCGCGTCCGGTTCGCACTCACCCAGGACAACTACGTCATCCAGCCTTATGAGGGCGCGGATTGGGTGGCGGTGGAGTCCCCCACCGATCCGAGAGTAGCCCTGGCGGCGTTCCTGGCGTTGCGGCGTTTGAACCTGATTCTGTACAAGAGCATACCGGCGGAGCGCCGGGCGCGGTCAATTGCCCACCCAGAGTTCGCTGAGATCTCCATCGATTGGATTCTTCACACTCTGGCCGGCCACGATCTCCATCATTTGCAACATCTCCGGGCGATCGCTGCCATGTGAAAGGTCATCGCATGTTGACCTATGCCCCTTTCTTTGCTTAACTTAAGCCAACGTCGTATCCTACTCGTATGATCCCAAGACTCCCGTCTTCGCTTGCGCTTGCTTTCCTTCTCGCTTCCGCCGCTTGCCAGGGGCCATCTCCGACCGTTCCCGAAGACTTTCGGATTAGTCTCGACCGAGGCCCTTGCTTCGGCGCATGTCCGGTCTATACCCTCTCCGTCTTTTCCGATGGGAGGGCCGTCTACCACGGCAGGCAATTCGTCGACGTGCAGGGTCAGCAAACGATCACCTTGACCGCTCAGCAAACAAAGGAGCTGGTGGATGCGGTCATTTCCGCAAACTTCTTCACACTCGCCGACGAGTACACCGTACCGGTCACCGACCTCCCTTCCATCACGACCGCGGTGACACTGGAAGGCCGAACCAAGAGCGTCTACCACTATGGCACGGGCTGCGGGACGGATCTCGACGAAGCACCGCCAGGACTATGCGACCTCGAGGCCCGACTAGAGAGTATCCCCATATCCAATGGCTGGGTCTCGCGTCGTTAGGTCGATCGTTAGGTCGATCAGATCAGGTAGACAGAAGAGCACGCGTTGGAGCACCCGTCGATGCCACGGACGTCGCGCCGAGAAAGGCGTCCAGAGCTACCGGGCGGGCATGTCTTCGAGCTGAGCGACCAGCTCGTGGAATCGCTCGATGAAGGCGGCAATCTTGCCGCGCGCCTCTTGGGGAAGGTCGGCGAAGGACAGCCCGACGCCGAGGGGATGGTCCGGGGTCGCATCCGGCTTGTCGAAATTTGACCACTCGACCGTACCCTCGACGACGATGTCGCCGATCCGCCACGGAAGTGTGACCTCCAGAGTCACCCGGTCGCCCTTCGCGAGCCGATCCTTGGTAGCGAGGAAGGCCCCCGTTTCACTCAAGTTCGTGAGATAGCCAGGTGTCTTCCCTTTCGAATCCCGGTGGCTGAACTTGGTGCGGATAACCAGCGGCTGTATTCGATTCTTCCGTCTCTTTTCCATCGGAAACCTCAGTCCTTCGTTTGGCCGACCGTGAGCTTTGCGTCGAGGGAACGAAGCTTGCTCTGCAGATAGACGTTCTCCAAAGCCATCCCCGCCTGCCCCATGAAGACCTCGAGACCCGTAAGCGGGGACAAGGGCTGTCCGGAAACCCCGTTGTCACCGTAGAGAATGAGCAGTACTTCGGCGTTGTTCAGCATAGGCACCAGCGCCGCCTGGTTCGTGTTGCCTCTGCCGATCTTGGAGAAGATATCGGGCTCCAAGAGCTCGAGCTTGGCCTTGAGGTGTTGCGTCTTCCGTCGCGCCATGACGGCCTGGAAGGGCCCAGGCATTTCCGTCGAGACGGATAGCTGCTGAGCGAGCGAGACGTTCTCCCGTTCGCTCTGCGCCAGCCCGAATCCACTCAAGCCGGAGGCCCGCTCGTTCTTGACCAGGAACAAGACGCCGCGCTCGAAGAACTTCTCCGCCACTTGGAGCGCCATCCGGGAAATGTCGACCGAGCGGTGGGGGTCGATGAGCTGTTCGGTCATGGCCGCCAGGAACTCCAGGACCGGGGAGCTCGCGCCCGACTCGCCCAACTCGGAAGCCGAGCGGCTCGGTTGTTCGGAGTCCGGTTCAACCGCCTCGGCATTCCGCGGTGGAGCCTTGTGCGCGGCCAGCTCCGCCAAGGAGCGGATGATGACTTGGCCGAACGCCCGCAGATCCGTCTTGTACTGCCCCACATCGAGCTTCGACAGAGTCGGCTTGAAAGCGACCTTCCTGATTCCTAGCTCCAGCGCCCGGCGTCGCGCCTTGTCCGATAGCTCCTCCACCATGAGCAGAAGCGGAACGGGTGGCTCGATTGCGTTCAGTCGGCGAGCGAGCTCGAACCCCCCGAAAAAGCTTTTCCCGGTCGTGGTCGGCATCTTGAAATCGCCGACCACGAGAACCTGCTCTCCCTCGCTCACACGCTCCTCCGCAATGCTGGAAGCCTTGGCCGGGTCGGTCGCGGTAAACACTTTGTAGCCGTTATCCGCGAGCTCATCGGCGAGGACCTCACACACGACCTCCTCGTCGTCGACCACGATCACCGTGGAACCATCATGGCGAAGAGGCGTGGAAAGCGGATCCGTCAGCGAGCCGTGTGAAGCCGGTACGCGTTGAGTCCGCGATGGATCCGGCTCGTCGAGCACGCCGGGGGGAAGCGGGCCAGCGTTAACGCGTTCTGACTCACGTTTCTCGGCAGGAATATCGATGAGAGTTTTGGGTTCGACCGTGTCCAGATCGCCTACCGTTCTGAACTCGGATTCCAGCCGGGCGGTCGTCTCGCGCCGGTCCTCATCGAGCTCGCGCGTCAACTCCAGAAGGAGGTGCTGCGCGTTGATCCCCCTCTCCAGCACGAAAGCGGAGATGTCCGTCCCTTCCAACTCCGTCCCGATTTCCTCCGTTAACTCGAAACGGAAGCTACCCTCTTGCAGGCGCGCCATCTCGCGAAGTGACGTTTCGACCAAGGCCAGGATGACCGTGTCCTTTTGACCCTCTTCGTAGTGCCCCGCCGAGATCCGCCGAACATAGTCGAGAGTGGACCAGGAGCAGGCGCAAACGACCATACCGTTTCGGAACACGACGTGGCCGCGTCCCAGGGGACTATCGAGGTGGAGGTATCCCGTTTTCTGAGAGAACGCCACGATCTGCAGGATGTCCACGAAGGGCATGTCCTGAAGTTGACCTTGGAGTCCCATATCCTCGTCCCTAGGCTAGGATCGTCGTGCAGTCCGGAGCCGCGGCTCCTGAGAGGAGCCCTTGCGGGATCCGGGTTTCTGAAGGCCGAGAGGGTAGTCCCCTGCTCGGCAAGAAAGCCGTCTGAGCCACACTGTCTCCGGGATTTATCCTTTTATTATGAACGAGATGTACCTTAGAGGCAACTGTTTTCCCCGCCCTCAGCACGGAGAGGGGGCCGGCTTTCTTTACTGGGAGCCAATCTGGGGT
>JBOGJF010000352.1:0-2092 GCA_050747785.1 Vicinamibacteria bacterium | reverse complement strand
GGTTCTCACTTTGTGCGCGCGTGAGCGTGCTGATCAGCGCCGCCGCCGTGGTGAACAGAGTCCGATAGCCGCCGGCACAGGCCTTTAATCCCAGAGCGACGGCAAGATGCGTTTTCCCCACGCCGGGAGGGCCGAGGAGAAGAACGTTCTCCGCGCTGGTGATAAACCGGCACGTGGCGAGCTCTCGTACCAGCTTCGCGTCGATCGATGGCTGGAACTTGAAGTCGAAGGTCTCGAGCGACTTCTCGAACGGGAAGTGCGCCATGCTGATCCGCATCGTCGTGTTGCGCTCCTGTTTGCCGGCGATCTCGCGCGCCAGCAACTCTTCCAGGAAGTCGCTGTAAGAGATCTCCCGCTTGGCAGCCTGCTCGAGCATGGCCGGCAACTGATCGACTGAGCGAACCAGACGGAGTCGTCGCATCTGCTCCTGGATCCTCTCCATCTGCAGCCCGCCGCTCACGGCCTCACCTCCTCGGCCAATGCCGCATAGGCCTCGAGCGGGCGTGCGCTCACCTGGCCAACGGAAGCCAGCCACAGCGGATCGAACCGCGGCGGATCGGCCGGTGGGCCGGGCCGCACATGCCGGGACATCGAACGCGGCGGTCCATTCCAACGCACGACACGATGTCGCTCGCTCTCTCGTTCGTAGACGAGCGGCTCTCCCGCATGAACGATCCGCACGTGCGTGTCGGTCAGCTCGACCTCGACTGGTCCGCGACACCACTCGTACGGCACCGGGTAGCGGTTGGTATCGACCTCGACGAAGGCGTCCGAAGAAACGCGCCGCTGCACGATCTGGCTCTCACGCGCCGGAGGACGAGCGTCGATCGGGATCATCCTCGCTCGTTCCTCACGCTCGAAGCGATCGGCCGGCTTCTCGTGGGTCGTCCCATGGATGCGCTGATCGGCGATCGTCAGTGACCATTCCAGCAGCCAGGCGTTGAGATCCTCGAAACTCTCGAAGCGCCGGCCGGCCAGCGCATTCCGCTTGACGTACTTGACCCCACTCTCGACCTTCCCTTTGGTCTGCGCCCGGTAGTAGCGACAGAGTCGAATATCGACTCCGTAGAAATCCATTCGGTCTTTGAAGCGGCGGTTCCACTCGACCTCTCCGCTCCCCTCGTCCTTCGAAAGTACGATCGTCCGTGGGTTGTCGTAGAGGATCTTCTCGGTCCGCCCGCCCAAGTGTGCGAACGCCGCTTCGTGGCCGTCGAGCAGGTTGCCGATGCGCTCATGCATGTAAGCCCGAGCGAAGATGCGGCGGCTGTAGCCGAGCACCATCACGAACAGATGCACCTTGATCCGCGTCTCGCCAATCCAGACGCCGATCATTCCCCAATCGACCTGTGCCTGTTCGCCAGGTCCGGTCTCGTACCGCACCGTCGCTTGTTCCGGCTGCGCCGCGGAGCGAATCGTCCGCACAAAACGCTGCAGCGTCGGGTAGGACCCGTCGTATCCGGCCCCGCTCAGCTCGCGGTAGAGAACCGACGCGTTGTAGCCCACCTCCGGGAATCGCTCCCGAATCAGTTGTTCATACGCAGTGAGCTTGCTCGTTGGCGGCTGTCGACGCTGCGGACTCCACTCCTTCGCTGACCACTTCCGCACCGTCTTGATGTCCACTCCAAGCTCTCGCGCGATGGCCTTCTTTGGCTTCCCGCGCAATCGCATCTCCCGTATCGCCGCTGCCGTTCCCTCATTGACCAACTCCTCCTCCACGGCGCTCTTCGGCGCCATGGCGAGGATCTCCGATCCTTCTTGCTCTTGCACGCAATCCCTCCTGTCGTCGTGCCTCAGGAGGGGGGGAAAATTAGGTGATCAGATGGGGGGATTTTAGGAAGATCGCTGACAGAAGTAAACGACAATTGCGTAGAGCAACGCGATCAAGGCTACGGTATTGAACTCGGTGGCTCGAATGCCGAACGCTTGAATTTCCTGCGGCACTAGTCCGGCCCTCGTCGCTGCGAAGAGAATAACGTTGGCCGCGAGAAGGCCGGTACGTTCCTTCCTGGTGACTGACGAAAGCGCGTCGACGACATCAGCTTCGCGAACGTCTTCGAGCCACTGATCCTTTAACATCTCACTGTCCCAAAAC
>JBOGJF010000351.1:0-6912 GCA_050747785.1 Vicinamibacteria bacterium | reverse complement strand
CACTTCGGCTTGGTGGGGCCAACTCCCGTTCGCAACGCGGATGACGCCGTAACCGACCAGCAGGCCCGCAAACAGCAGGGCGTCGGTCACGATGAAGATCCACATCATCAGCTTTTGCCAGCTGGTGGCGAAAGGAGCGACGCCACCTCCCCACACCGACTGAGCGGCTTGGCCGGCCACGCTTTGGTTCATCTCCCCTCCTTGATTTTCCCGATCTCAGATCACGAAGAGAACGACAAATAGATAGATCCACACCGCGTCCACGAAATGCCAGTACGTGGCGCACAGAGCCGGAGCGCTCGAGACTCCGGGTGTCAACCGATACCGCCAGGATTCGATCAGCACGTAGAGCAGCGCGAGAATGCCTCCCACGACGTGCGCCGCGTGAACGCCAGTCAATACATAAAAGAATGAGCTATGCGGGTTGCTGTGGAGGAAAATACCTTGCTCGGCGAGCTGACGCCACGCGAAAAGCTGTCCGGCAACGAACATCGCGCCGAGAAGGAACGTCAGGGACATCCACTTCCGAAAAGCCAGGGGTCGCCAGGACTCGAATGCTCGGCGCGCGACCTCGATGGTGACGCTGCTCAGCAGCAGCACCGCGGTGTTCATCCACAGCGCCGATGGCACTCGGAGCGGTGCCCAGTCGGCCCCTGCGCGTCTCACGATGAAAGCGCTGGTGAAGGCCGCGAAAAGCATCGTCAACGAGCCCAGGAAGACCCATAGCCCGACCTTGGCCGTGTCGAAGACGGGGGCTTCCCGTCCTCCTCCACCTCCACCGAAGTCGCCGACATCCCCACCCTTACCGACACCTCCGCTTCCTGTTTTCGTCAGCGGCTTGGTCAGTACGTCAGGCATGGGTCTAGAGGATCTGTTTGTCCAGCACGAGCAGCGTCAGAATCAAGGGCATATAAACGAGCGTGACCGCCATGAGCCGTATCGCGGGTCTGCGCGACCGCCCGGCCCCGAAACGAATGCCGTAGGCGAGAAGCACGGTTCCCAGCGTGATCGCCCCGACCAGGTACAGTTCCCCGGCGAGGCCAGTGAGTGCCGGAAGAACGCTCACGGCAATGAGAGCCACGCAGAACAGAATCATCTGCACCCGTGTCCGGAGTCCGGTCGCATCGAGCAAGGGAAGGACTCGATATCCCGCCCGTCGGTAATCCTCACTGTACGTGCACGCGATGGACCAGGTATGCGGGAACTGCCAGAAGAATAGAATCCCGAAGAGAATCCAGGCCGGCTGCCCGAGCGCGTTGTCGACCGCGCTCCACCCCATCAGGGTCGGGATCGCGCCCGAAATGGCGCCCGCAAACGTGCTCCAGTGCGTCACTCTCTTGAGCGTCGTATAGACGAGCACGTAGATCGCGAACGCCAAAGCGGCCAACGCCGACGTCAGGAGATTGGTCGAAAGAACGAGTACCGTCAGCCCAGTGGCGGACATCAGGGTCGCCGCAACGACTGCTTCGCGCACACTCATGCGACCCGCGGGCAGTGGCCGGCGAGCCGTTCGGTGCATGAGGCGGTCCTGGTGTCTCTCCGCCACCTCGTTGAAGGCGTTGGCGCCGGCGATGACGAGCAAGGTGCCCACCGCGAAGAGGCTCAACCGCGTGAGGTTGGGCGACGCTCCCGAGGCAAGCCAGAATCCGACCAGACCAGAGCCGAGCACGAGCAAGGACAATCTCGCCTTGGAGAGAACGAGATAGTCGCCGAGCTTTTGTCCAGCTGCGGCAAGAATGCCTTGCGCGGACGAGCGTTCTGTAGCCTCGAGCTCGACTGCTTCTCTCACTGACGATACCGCCTCGCTCCCCTAGGCCTTGCTTTCCGCCGCAACCGGGGCCTGCCACTGCGGAGCATGATCCCCACTCACACCCGGTTTGTTGTAGTCATAGGGCCAGCGGTGGACTTCAGGTAGTTCGCCTTCCCAGTTACCATGGCCGGGAGGAACCGGCGTCGACCACTCGAGCGTATTGGACTGCCAGGGGTTCGCTTCCGCCTTCTTACCCTTGAACATGCTCCAGAAGAAGTTCCCCACGAATACGATCTGGGCGGAGCCCAAAATGAAAGCACTGATCGTTATGAAGGTATTCACGGGTTGTAAGGGTTGTAGGTACTCGTAGACGTTCGGGTCATAGATGCGACGCATCATCCCGGCGATTCCTAGATAGTGCATGGGAAAAAACGTTCCGTAGTACGTTAGAAACGTCAGCCAGAAATGGATCTTCCCCAGTTTCTCGCTCATCGTCCGACCGTACATCTTGGGAAACCAGTAGTAAGAGGCGGCGAGGGCACCAAACAATCCCGCACCGGCCATGATGAAGTGGAAGTGAGCGACCACGAAGTACGTGTCGTGAAGCTGAATATCCACCGCATTGGTGCCGAGGAAGACCCCCGTCAGTCCACCGGTCACGAACAAGGAAACGATCGCCAAGGCGAACAGCATGGGAGTCGTGAAACGGATTCTTGCCCCCCAGAGCGTGGAGAGCCAGTTAAAGACCTTCACTGCGGAGGGAATGGCGATGGCCAAGGTTGTGGTGACGAACACGCTTCCCAGAAACGGGCTCATACCGCTAATGAACATGTGGTGTCCCCAAACGAGAAAGCTCAGCGTGCCGATGGAGATGATGGCATAGACCATCGAGCGGTAGCCGAAAATGGGGCGTCGGGAGAACGTTGCCAGGATGTCCGACGCGAACCCCATCGCCGGGAGCATGATGATGTAGACCTCCGGATGCCCCAGGAACCAGAAAAGATGCTGCCAAAGCAGCGGTGTGCCACCCTGGTTGGGCAACAGTCGGTCAGCCACGTAGACGCCGCTGGGAAGGAAGAAGCTCGTGCCGGCGTGTCGATCGAAGAGCAGCAAGATGCCGCCCGCGGCGAGCGCGGGGAAGGACAGCAGCCCCAATATCCCCACGACGAACTGGGCCCAGGTGGTCAAGGGGAGACGCATCATCGATAGACCCTTGGTTCTCAGGTTCAGGATGGTCACGACGAAGTTGAGCCCGCCCATGGTGAAGGCGGCGATGAAGAACACCATGCCGATGATCCAGAGCGTCTGGCCCATCTGCGAGCCGGGAATGGCGCTTTGTACCGCACTCAAGGGGGGATACGCCGTCCATCCGGAAGCGGCGGCGCCACCGGTCACGAAAAAGGAGGCGATGATGATGATGGAGCCGGGCACGACCGTCCAGAAGGAGAGCATGTTGAGAAAGGGAAACGCCATGTCCCGCGCGCCAATTTGAAGCGGAATGAGGAGGTTTCCGAAGCCGCTGACGGGAGCGAGGGACAGAACGAAGAACACCATGATCGTGCCGTGCATGGTGAACAACGAGACGTAGAACTCCGGCGTCATCACGCCGCTGGCCATGCCGGTGGGCATGATGCTTCCCAGTATTGGCCATTGAGTTCCCGGCCAGCCCAACTGCAGGCGGATCAGCATGGCGAGCAAGCCGCCGACCACGGCCATGCACATGGCGAGGATCAAGTACTGTTTGCCGATCGTCTTGTGATCGAAGCTGAAAACGTACTGGCTGATGAAGCCTTGGGGCCCATGGTCATGAGCGTCGCTCATTCGTGCTCTCCTTCTATTAGTTGCTCGCTCGCTCTTCGCTCGGGCGAAAACACGGCCCGATTCCCTTGGGCCACGTCCTCACCGGCCCAATTCCTCCGGGCCGGCGACCCTTCGGGTCGTTCTTCCTCCCGCGCTCGCTCGCGCCTGACTAGCTCGAGTCAAAACAACCACCTAGCTTGAAGCCCCAACAGGCGGCTGCGCACGCCCAAGGCCAAGCTCCAGCCTCATCTCCCGGTGGCCAGTTGCTGCTGTTCGACCAACCAATTCTGGTAGTCGCCCGGTTCCATCACCGTCAGAAACGCGCGCATGCGGTAGTGTCCCAGCCCGCAGAGCTCCGCGCAGGCGATCTCGAACTCCCCGACCTCGGTGGGAACGAACCAGGTCAGGATGCTCATACCGGCCTGTAAGTCCTGCTTCACGCGGTGCCGGGGTAGGAAGAAACTATGCTGCATGTCCTTCGATCGAAGGTGGAGCACGACCGGCCTGTTGACCGGCAGCCCGAGCTGGTTCGTCAGAGAAAAGTCGTCGGCGGAGGCCGGGTCATTCGGATCGATACCCAGTGGATTCTCGAGCGAGATGAGCGCGGGATTGACGCGTCCGAACACCCCGTCCGGGCCGGGGTAACGCATGTCCCACTGAAACTGCGCGCCCACGACCTCGACCTCGACCGCATCCGCCGGCGGCGGCGAGTAGACCCCACTCCAAAGATTGAGGCCGACCATGACGATGGGAATGAGAACCGCTGCGGTGCCGACCGTCCAGCCCACCTCCATCTTGTGGCTGTCGTGCCAGTAGAGACCCTTCGCTCCCGGGCGATCCGAGAACTTCCATATCAAATAACCCAGCAGCAACTGAACGACGATATACGCGACGCCGGTGATCCCCAGAATCCAGTAGTAGAGACTATCCAGGCCTACCCGGTTGGATGCCAACGCGGGCATCTGCCACTTGAAGAAGAACGCGACGCTGACCAAGACGATGCCCCAAATGGCGATCGCCATCATGAGTCCTTGGTTCGATCTAGAGCTCGGAGCTGAATTAGCTTCCATCGAATGTCCTCTTCAATAGCGGCGGTATTGGCTACATCGAGACGGATGCGAAGAACACATGAACCCAGGCGCCGGCCAGTTCTTACTACGTTTCGCTTCGCGAGCCAAGTGCGACTTCGTTGCCTGCAACACTCTAGCGGTCATACCGCATGAGGTAGGCCGCGATCGCCTGCATCTGCCTCATCGGGTCGCCACCGAGGTACTCCGGAACGGGCGTGATGACGTTCCCATCGTTACCTACGGGCCAAAACTGCGGCATCTGTGTCCCCGGCGCGATGGCCTGCGGGTCGGCGAGCCACCTTTCGATCCACTCGGGCCGCAGTCGCTCGGCGCTCAGCTGGAAGCTCGGTGCCAACTGGGAGGCCGACATGCTTCCTGCCGCGGACGGGATGTGGCACTGCTCGCATCGGAGACGAGTCGTCAACGTTCGCCCCTGAGCGAGGAAGTCGGGGTCGACCGGCGGGGCCGGAGCCTCGAAAGGCTCCGCATCCTCCATAGCCATGAACGCTCTAACCAACGTGTTGGCCTCATCTTCCGTGAAACCAAAAGTCGGCATGCGCACGTTGAGCCAGAAGCGGACGGTCGAGGGCGCGTTGAGGAAATGGAAGAGCCAGTCGGCTTTGACCCTGAGCCCCTCGGTGTTGAGGTTCGGGGGGCGCATTCCCGTGTCCTCGATGGTTTCGTAGATGGCTCCTCCCACGCCGTCGACGAGGTGGCACCCCTGGCAGTTGTACTCGTGGATGATCTTCCGGCCGCGCTCGGCCAGTGTTTCGGATGCATCCAGCCGCTTCACGGCTTCCAACGGGAACTCGTCTCTTACTTGCGCCAGAACGTTCCTCGCGATGTCGTCGACTTGTTCCTCGCTGAAGCCAAAGTAGGGCATGCGCAGCTTCTCGGCCGGCAGCTTGACCTTTCCACGATCGAAGCTGCGTGGCTCGTTTAGCTTTTGTGTCAGCCACTCGCGGCGGGTGTGATCGATGTCGATGTACCCGAAATCGAGTCGGGTGACCATCTTCGAGCCCCAGTCGGATAGATCGACGCCGATCTTCTGCGCGTTCTCGAAGCCGCGGATCTCGTGGCAACCGAAACAGCCGTACCGGCGAATGAGACCTTCACCGGAGTACAGAAGCTTCTCCTCCGCTGGCATCGAGTCCAACCGCTCCTGCGCGACCTGATCCGGCAGGCGCGTGCGGAGGAACTCGAGCGTGATCTCATCGAGAGCCGCGGGATTCGCCTGAGGCACGAGCTGACTCTCGAACGCTTCGTTGCGTTGAGACATCAGGTAGGAGGTGATATCCGCCGCCTCCTGATCGGTCAGCCGAAGGTTCGGCATGAACGTGTCCGGCCAATAGCTCTTGGGGTTCTTGAGCCAATGGAACAGGAATCCTTGGCTCACCTTGCTCCCTACACCAGCCAGGCTGGGACCATGGCGGCGCTGCAAAGGCACGCGACTCGCATCGGCCTCGTCGGTGATGTGGCAGCCCAGACACCCTACCGACTCCACGAGCTGCCGCCCTCGCTCGGCGTTACCCTTCGGAACCGGCCCGTACTCCAAGGGGTCGGCCCGGTCGAATACGTAGGCGACGATCGCCGCAATCTCGGTGTCGTTACGAGCACCGACCTCGCTATCCAGATTGTTCTCGAGATTCCAGAAGCGCGGCATAAAGGTCGACGGTTTGAAGCTCTTCGGGTCCTTGACCCATCGGGCGGCCCACTCGGGCGTCATCTTAGAAACGACGTGCGCCAGATCGGGTCCAACCTTCCGCCTCTCTTCGAAACCACGGGTGTTGTGGCAACCCCAGCACCCCGCCTTCTCGTAGAGGTCTCGACCCCGATTGAACGTGTCGGCTCGCGGCACGTGCACGGAGCTGGTGTGGCACTTGAGACACCCGGATTGCGAAAAATCCGCCGGGTACATGGGCTTGTCCCAGTAGTGATCCTCTTCCCAACCGTACTTCTCTTCCCACTCCGCCCTCTGTGCGTCGTCCCGAGGCGTATGTACCACCCGATTGAATGTCGTGGCACGCCCCCGACCGTTGTGGCAACCCGTGCAACCGAAACTGTCGATCGGATGAGGCGATTCCCGGCTCAAATAGAGATCCAGGGAGGGATGCGTGCGGAAGGGCTGCGGGGCGTCCGCGTAGTCCTCGTTGTCGATCCCCAAGTGGCAGGTCATGCACCGATCGACTCGGGGAACTTGGATGAAGTTGAGATCCTCTGTCACGTTTTGGACGAGGACCTGCTTGATCTCGATGGAGGGGTCGATGAAATCCACCAGGGGGAGGTTTCGGA
>JBOGJF010000350.1:0-2081 GCA_050747785.1 Vicinamibacteria bacterium | reverse complement strand
GGGAAGGGGTGAGTGCTAATGTCGCGTTGAGTTTCTTCCTTACAGTGTTGACTAGTACAGGGGTAGTTGTCAGTCTGCTATACCGTGTTGTCCGATCTGGTAACGGCTGGGAGTTTGGTTCGAAAATGGTTTAGGGTTTGGCAGGTCTGCTCCGACTAACAGGCGTGAGGAGGCTCTTCGATGACCAGAAAGAGGAAGTTTTTCGCCGTGGTCTTGAACGCGATGGGAGTGGTCCTGGTAACGGTCGGGTTGTTGACCATGCCGTCGCCTAGGTTGTGGCGCGTATCCTTCCCAGGTGACAACGCGGCGATGTTGTGGCTAGGTGGGGTGTCACTCGTTTGGGCGCATAGACTGAAAAGGTCCTAGGCACGCGAGTGGGGCGCTGTTCCCAACGCGGTGTGAGCTGGTCTCACCTCTGGCCGCTCACAAGGACCTTGAGGCCGAGATCAACATGGCGAACAGGACGGGAACCAGGGGTTAGTCTTTGCCCGAGGCCTGGGCACGAAAGGGTTGACAACATGATGAACACATACCAAGGAGCCGTATTGGGCCGGCGAGCCACAGGACGGTTTGACTTGGATTCCTCCCGAAAGACACTTCGACGTTGAGAATGTATTCCCTCGTCGCCCTGAGTAGTAATTCCGCCAACTCCAGACTCACGGCGACGATCCTTCCAATCTTTTCCGGTGACCGGTATCAGGATCGATGAAAAAGGAGGGATTGCGAGAGCGAGTGGGATTCTATGCCGTTCGGAATCGCCAGGGTTTCCGTTCGGCCCAATCCCTACGCCCTCCAAGCCGATTCTCGCACTCTGAAATCCTGTCTTGTCAGGTAGCTCGCGGATAGACCCAAAAACTCGGGGGCTCAGCATCGTGGCAATGGAGGTAAAGACTGAGGTCGTCCCGCGAGAAGTCTACCCACGTCACGAAAGGCTGAACTATAGTGCGGAAATGGAGGCAGCACTGGTCCAGAAATTTGAACCAACCCTCCGTGATCACGACCAAAGCGGAGAGAAGGTCCTGCTCGATAAAGCCCTTGCTGTTCACAACCGACGCGAGTAGCTCGAATGACTTCGCATCCGTCGGGGTGGTCCAGCCAAGCTGATATGTTCCGCCTCTGTGCACAATTGCGTCGCGAAGTCCCACCGAATTCTTACCAGCCAATTCCGTAAACCACCTGCAAGACCTACTCAAGATCCCTGCGTATATAGGATCAAATGTGGGGTTCTTGTAGACGAACCACCGCTGCTGATCCCGGAAGCTACGAGTAGGGATGCCCCCCGCCTTCTCGTAAAAGTAGGGCACCAGGGCCGCAAATGCATCCGCCTCAATTCGCAGATACAGGAGCATCGAGTCGAGGTGGAGTGGCAAGTCGTCCATGGCTGCCAAGAACGCGCCGAGATCTGGGTCGGAACTCTTCATCCCATGGATCGCCCCGCGTGACTGACGTTCGGCCCATGTAGAGACCGCCTTTCGGCACCTATTTACGTGACCGGCGGCGCGGTCGAATTTCCACGTCGTGTCTTGGAACTTCCGGACGGCGTTCATGAAAGAACGCGTTCTCCATCGCGTTGCCAGAGGCGCGAGGTCTTGGGAAGGCCGCTCAAAAGTGATCAGAGCATGTACTAAGCGGAGCATTCCAAAACGAAAGCATGCTGTGTGACCGTGAGCACCGACTTCAACGCCGTGCAGCAAGTTATCCTCTTTGCCATTGTAAAGGGGTGACTGGAGCGTTTTCAATACGAGAAGGTGAGAGGGTGCAGCCGGCCCTGAAATCCGCCGAGGCCCAGTCGAAGGTTCAACGGAACGTCCATCGGCTTGTCGAGAACAAACCGAAGCACCAGGAGGGTACTCGGATCGATGATGACGGAAACACGGAAGCCTACGATGAGATTCAAGAGAGGTGCTGGGAGGCCGGCGAGGCTCGCAAGTTCCTAAAGGCGGCGCGAAAGGCTGGGCCACAGCAGGCGGCTTTCTATTCGATGCTGCTCGAACTCGGCTCACGCAAGGGGGAGATCTGCGGGCTCCGCTGGAACGTGAACCTCGACGGCGGGAAGGTCACGATCGCTCGCCAGCTTGTGA
>JBOGJF010000349.1:0-7359 GCA_050747785.1 Vicinamibacteria bacterium | reverse complement strand
ACCAGCCATTCGCGCGTCGTCGCGTTGGCGTCGTTCTTGCACCACGTGTGCATGGCGCCGCCGACGGCCCGGGAGGTGTCGTAGCTGTCGAGGACGATGAAGTGGATGTTGCCGTAATCGAAGGAGTAGTAGGCTTCGGTGCCGGAGGCAATGCCGCCGGCCTCTCCGTTCCGCGGCAGTGTGAAGATGTCGTAGTACGGTCCCGATTCCGTGCCCGAATCCGCGGTGTGGCCGTCGTGGTTACCGAGCGTCGGCCACAGAACGGACTTCCTCAGCATGGTGGGGTACATGTCGAACACCGCCCTCTGGTAGTCACTGTCCGTGCCGTCGTCGTAGGCGTTGTCACCCAGCATCAACCAGAGATCGGTGTGACGGTCACCCGTGAAGGCGTAATACGCATCGCGGACGGCGGCGGCGTTCCCGTCGGCCGTTCCCGAATCGCCCAGCACCCAGATGCGTGTTGGCTTGGGCACTCCGACCATGGGAGGCGTGACGAAGAAGTAGCTAGCGTCAGCGCCGGCCAGAATCGCTGCCGTTGTCCCCACCGCATAGTAGTAAACGGTGTCGGGTGAGAGGTTCTCGAGCGTGACCTCATGCTCCCGGCTCACCGTGGGGAGATCGACAAAGGAAGTCAGGTTACCGGGAGCATCCCCGTACCTGACCCTGCTGTCGGTGGCGATATCGGTGCGCCAACGTACGACGACGCTCGTGTCTGTTCCGCTCTGAAGGTACGGACCTCTCGTGACGGACGCCGCCTCGGCGTTCGTGGCAAAAGCCGCGACCAGGATGCCCAGACCCAGCCATCGATGAATCGAAGTCATGGTTTGCACTCGTCGGCGAAATGGAGGCGAAGCCGCGCGATCGAGGCGCGAACCTTGGATTCGAGCTCCGCCATTCGGCCCGTCGTCAACGGCTCGAGACCAGCTAGCGCCTCCTCATACGCACAGAGCGCTTCGGTCGAACGCCCGGCCTGCTCGAGGATCTCGCCACGTCGCACCAGCCAGGGCTCCACGCGCGGAGATTGGGCGGAAACAGTCTCGAGGCGAGCGAGCGCCGCATCGTATTGCCCTCTGGTCAACTCCAAATCGATCGCCGGGAGCTGAAGCGATACGATCGGCCCGAGTATTGCAATCCCCTGGTCGAGAGCTCGAAGCGCGTGCTCAGAATCTCCGACCTCGGTGAACGCGCGTGTCCACTCGAGGTAGTACTCAGGCTTCGACTGCTCCAGTTTTTCCAACCCGGCGATGGCGCGACCGTAGTCTCGCGCGGAAGCCGCAGCGCCGCCGAGCTCCAACAGCACCCGCGCTCGCGTCAAAAGAGCATCCGGATGCTCGGGGTGCCGGGCGAGGAAGAGATCCAAAGCCTCTTGGGCTCGTCGAAATTGCCGGGCGTGGAGAAGTGTCTTTCCGCGGGCCAGATCCACCGCCGTCAAGTCGGGAGAGAGCTCTGTGGCCTTGTCGAAGTCGGACCAGGCCGCATCCCAATCCTCGTGAAGCCCATTGAGCTCACCTCGCCGGAGGTAGAGCGTCGCGTCTTGCGGATCTTCTTGGATCCGCTTGGTCAAGAGCGCGATTTGTTCGTCGATGGGACCGTGAGCCGCCGCCGGCGGAGCACCAATCGAAAGCGAACAGAAGAGGAAGGCCGCGCAGATAAGTGTCATGGCCTCTAGGCGAGACGCCATTGCGCCAACTCCATGCGCGCGCGGGGAGTAAAGGCTAGGCCCCTTTCGCACCCTTGTCAAGTTCGGGACGTAGGTCCTCGAGAGTTGGACAGCAATTCAATGGATGGAGTAGGATTCTCGAACCCGTGAGCGAAACGAGCCAGACGACGGAAGCAAGATTTCTCTTCGACCCCTATCTCGATTGGACGGAACGCGAAGGGATACCGGTCGTCGAGGACTTCGGCGTGGATCTCAACCAAGTCGAAACGAAACACTGGGCGAGGATGGGCACCGACGGCGCCTTCGTGCATCTGAAAGGGAGAGGCGATTTCTTGGGGATATTTCTGACCGATTTGCCCCCCGGTGGAAAATCCAATCCACAACGACATCTGGCCGAGGAAGTGATCTACGTACTCGAAGGCCACGGCAGCACGACGATCAAGATTCGGAACGGCCAGGACGTGAAGACCCATAGCTTCGAGTGGGGTAAGGGAAGCCTCTTTGCCCTGCCGCTCAACGCCGAGTACCGGCACTTCAACGGGAGCGGCCGGGAACGAGCCCGCCTGTCTTCGACGAACAATTTCCCGATGGTCCTCAATCTCTTCCACAACGAGGAGTTCGTCTTCCAGAATCCATTCTCGTTTCCCGAGCGCGAGGGCCGGGAGACTTTCTTTTCGGGAGAGGGCGAGTTCATCCCCAAGACACCGGGACGGCACATGTGGGAGACGAACTTCGTGCCCGATCTCACCCAGTTCGAGCTCCTGAAATGGGAGAAACGCGGTGCGGGCGGCTCGAACATCATGTTCGTCCTCGCCGACGGCACGATGCACGCCCATTGCTCGGAAATGCCCTTGGGCACATACAAGAAGGCCCATCGCCACGGAGCCGATTTTCACGTCACATGCATCGCCGGGACCGGCTACTCGCTCCTCTGGTACGAGGGTGATAAGGAGTTCGTGCGCGTGGATTGGAGCCACGGCGTCGTGTTCGCGCCGCCCGACGGCATGTATCATCAGCATTTCAATACGCGCTCGGAACCGGCACGCTACCTCGCCATCGCTCTGGGCGGCCTGCGCTATCCCCTGCTCGCCGAGAAGCGGGCGGTCTTCTCGGGAATGGACGTGAACGTGCGCGACGGCGGGGCGCAAATCGAGTACGAGGATCAGGATCCACGCATCCACCGCATCTATCTCGAGGAGCTGAAAAAGAACGGCGTTCAATCGGGCATGGGCGGCTTCATCGACGAGAAATGACCGCGACGGCCGAGCCGAAGTTCCTCTTCGATCCCTACCTGGACTGGACTCAACGAGAAGGCTTGCCGATCGCCGAGGGTCTCGGCGTCGACCTACTTGCTGTCGAAACCAAAACCTGGCCCCGCCTGGGCACGAAGGGCGCCTTCGTGCATCTTGACGGGCGCGGGGACTTCGTTTCCGTCTTCGTCATCGATATCTCCCCGGGCGGCAAGACGGAGCCCCAACAGCATCTCTTCGAGGAAGTCGTCTATGTGCTCGACGGCCACGGGAGCACGACCGTCGAGACCCACGGCGGACGCCGTCACAGCTTCGAATGGGGGCCCCGGAGTCTCTTCGCGCTTCCGCTGAACGCAAAGTATCAGCACTTCAACGGCAGTGGTCAGAAGGCCGCGAGATTGTCCTCCACGAACAACCTGCCGGTGGTCTTGAATCTCTTTCACAACCACGATTTTGTCTTCGCGAACTCCTTCACCTTTCCGGAACGTGAGGGAAAGGCGACGTTCTTTTCCGGCGAGGGCGAGTTCATCCCCAAGAAACCGGGACGACACATGTGGGAAACGAACTTCGTTCCCGACCTCAGTGTCTTCGAGTTGAAGGCTTGGGATCGACGTGGGGCCGGAAGCTCCAACATGAAGTTCATCCTGGCCGACGGCACGATGCACGCCCATTCCTCGGAGATGCCGGTCGGAACGTACAAGAAAGCCCACCGCCACGGTCCCGATTTCCACGTCTACACCGTGACCGGCCACGGCTACTCGCTCCTGTGGTACGAGGGGGACGAGGACTTCCACCGCGTCGATTGGCGCCACGGTGTCGTCTTCGCTCCACCCGACGGCATGTACCACCAGCACTACAACACCGGCTCCGAGCCCGCCCGCTACTTAGCGGTCGCCCTGGGCAACCTGCGCTATCCGTTCACCGCGGCCAAATGGCGCCTGTTCCAGGGCGTCGACGTCAGCGTCCGCGACGGCGGCGCCCAGATCGAGTACACGGATCAGGATCCGCGCATCCACCGCATCTATCTCGACGAGCTTCAGAAGTCCGGTGTCCGCTCGCGCATGGGAGACCTCATCGACGAAGGCGGCTAGCAGGCTGATGAAAAACGAGTCAGCCTGCGCGAGCGGAGCGAGCCCGGCTCGAGTGGGCCGACGAAAGCGCCAGCCGTGGGGGTGGGGCCCCACGGCACTAATGAAATAAATGACGATCTGACGCCATGCACGACATCGGTTTCGATCACCTGCATCCCGAGCCCGAAGAGCGGGCACGCCTGAGCGAGACCATCTGGTCGGCCGACAACATCGAGCTCACCACGGTCGGGGTCGACATCGGCTCCTCCACGTCCCATCTCATGTTCGCCCGCGTTCACCTGCAGCGGCTCTCCGAGGCTCTTTCCAGCCGCTTCGTGGTCGTGAACCGGGAAATCCTCTGGCGCTCGCCGATATTGCTGACTCCATACCGCTCCGGGAACTGGATCGATGCCGACAAGCTCCAAAGCTTCATCACCGATTGCTATGAGGACGCCGGTCTCACGTCGGACGACGTCCACAGCGGTGCCGTGATTCTAACCGGCGAGGCCCTGAAGCGGCGCAACGCCCGCGCCATCGCCGACTTGTTCGCCGAGGAGTCCGGCAAGTTCGTCTGCGCGTCCGCCGGGCACAATCTGGAAGCCATCATGGCCGCCCACGGTTCGGGTGCGGTCGCGTACTCGAAACGAGCGCGCAAGAACGTGCTCAACGTCGACATCGGCGGTGGGACCACCAAGCTGGCACTGATCCACGGAGGGGAAGTGCTGGCCCACGCGGCCCTCGCCGTGGGAGGACGTTTGGTCGCCTTCGGCGATGAAGGTGAGCTCACGCGGATCGAGCAACCCGCGCTCAAGATCGCCGAGGCTGCTGGAGTCTCCCTCGAACCGGGAGGAAGACTCGACCCCGCGCAGCGCGTCAAGCTGACGCAGGCGATGGCCAACGCCCTCATATCTGCGGTTCACCTTAGACCGTGGCACGATCTGGGTAAGGATCTGGCTCTGACGCCTCCGCTGCCCCAAGGATCGAACGTGGACGTCGTGACTTTTTCGGGCGGCGTCGCGGAGTACATCTACCGACGCGAGCAGGCCGACTTCAATGATCTCGGCAGCGAGCTCGCTGCCCGGCTCGTCGAGGCGCTCAAGGACAAGCGGATCCCCTATCCCGTCTACGATCCCGGTCAGGGTATCCGGGCCACGGTGATCGGGGCATCGCAGTACTCGGTTCAAGTCAGCGGCAACACGATCCTGATCACGGGAAAAGGATGCCTACCGCTGCGGAATGTCCCGGTCATCCATCTTCCCCGCCCACTCGACGGTGACATCGTGCCCGAAACGCTCGCGGACGAGATCCAGCGTGCCATGGCGTCGTTCGACCTCGTCGAGGGCGACGGTGCCGCAGCGTTGGCGTTTCGCTGGGCGGGTGACCCCCTTCACGCAAGGCTTCATGCCTTGGCCCGCGGGATATGCATCGGGTTTTCGAAGACGATTGCCGCCGAGGCACCGTTGATTCTACTCATGGACGGCGATATCGCACGGACTCTGGGAGAGATTCTCCGGCAAGAGCTGGACGTACGAGGCGACATCGTCACCATCGACGGCGTGCAATTGATGCAATTCGACTTCGTCGACATCGGTGAGCTCATCGAGCCTACCCACGTCGTCCCACTCGTCATCAAGTCGCTGCTCTTTTCCACGGGCCCGGCCGTGGGCACCGAGTGAGCGCGGTACCGTGACGGGACGCTAAGGTCCTCGGTCCTCGCGAGGCCACCGCGCAGATGGGCTACGCGCCCCGGAGGCCATTTGACCGATCGGCTGTAGTGTGTATAATTGATACACATGGGTAATAGAGGTACACACTGATGTCGCGCCGAGTTCAAGTGATCCTAGACGAAGAGGATCGGGAGCTCTTTCGGGAAGCAGCCGCCAGAGAAGGCGTCCCCCTGAGTGCCTGGTTGCGCGAGGCGGGCCGCGAAAAACTGGGGGCCCAGGAACGTCTCCGGCACGTCAACACAATCAAGGGGCTGCGAGCGTTCTTTGCCGCGTGCGACCGGCGGGAAGAAGGTGTCGAGTCAGATTGGGAAGAGCACCGTTCAGTCATCGAGCGGTCCATTCGCTCCGGTCAGTCAGGGACATGACCTTCGTCGACACCAACGTCTTCATGTACGCGGTGGGACGCAAGCATCCGCTACGCAACGAATCAAGGGCTTTTTTCGAGCGCAGCCTCGAGAAGAACGAAACCCTAATCACCTCAGCCGAAGTTCTTCAGGAGTTGCTACACGCTTACGTCCCGGTGAGGCGAATCGAAACCTTGGATGCGGCCCTGGCTCTTGTCGAGTCTAGCGTCCGGTCGGTGTGGCCCATCGAGGCCGAGGACGTCCGCTTCGGGAGGTTATTGTTGAAACGACACCCGGAGCTTGGCGCCCGCGACCTTCTTCACCTGGCTTGTTGCAAACGGCGCCGGGTTTCAGCTGTCAAGACGTTCGACCGCGCTCTAGGCGCGGCCTTCCTCAAATCCTGACCAACTCGAAGGGCAAGCCGCGCGGCGACCATTTCAGACACTAGGCAAGGTTTGGCCCCTCCCGCTTGGGAATGCTAAGGTTGTCGGCGCCCCAATGACCGAAATGACCGCAGCCATCGATCGCGTCCAACTTGCCGCCTGCGTGCGCCTGCTCCACATGGAAGGGCTTCTCACCTATAACGGCCATGTCAGCGTCCGCGTGCCGAACGCGAACGGCTTTCTAATTCATTCCCTACTCGACAGTCGTGCCGAGGTCTTACCGGAGCTTCTGCTGTTAGCGGACCTCGACGGTCGCGTCTTGGAAGCAGCGGAAGGGCGCCGTCTACCGAGCGAGTTTCCCATACATGGAGAAATCTACCGCGGGCGTCCCGACGTGATGGCCGTCGCGCACATTCACTCCGAGAATGCCATCGCCTTCACGCTCGCCAAGGGCGCCCGGATTCAAGCGATGCGATGTGACGGCGCTCGCTGGGCTCGGGGTGTGCCGATACACGGCGATCCGAGCCGCATCCAGTCATCGGAACAGGGACGCGCCCTCGCCGACACCATGGGTGATGGCGACGCGGTGCTCTTGCGTGCGCACGGGGCCGTGCTCGTGGCAACCGGCCTGCTCGAGCTCTTCATGACCTGCATCCACTTCGAGGAGAACGCGCGGGCCCAGATCCTCGCCAGCCGGCTCGGTGAGCTCGCCCCTCTGACCAAAGACGAAATCGCCACCCTCGAAGCCAGTTGGCCCGAGTCCTTCCGCAAACACTACGCCGCCAAGATCTGGCGCTATTACGTCACCAAGGGAGTGAGCGCAGGCTTGATTCCCGAGGCGTGGTCGGAAAAACTGCTGAGCTAATCCGACTGAGCGGGCTACGGTGTCGTTTCCGTGGCCTTCGACTGCTCTTGCCGACCGTAG
>JBOGJF010000348.1:0-4643 GCA_050747785.1 Vicinamibacteria bacterium | reverse complement strand
GTGAGGAGCCTCATCGGCAGCACGCCCCATCAGCGAGCCGTGGTCGCTGGTCTCGGACTCCGGCGATTGAACCAGGCGGTCGAGCGTAAGGACACGAAAGAGATTCGAGGGATGGTGGCCAAAGTGCCCCATCTCGTGAGCATTCTGGGCTGAGGACTATGGAATTAGACGATCTGAAACCGGCACCGGGTGCGGTGCACTCGAAGAAGCGCGTGGGTCGAGGACCCGGTTCGGGTAACGGCAAGACCGCGGGCCGGGGCTCCAAGGGTGCGAAATCGCGCTCGGGCTATTCGCTTCGCTACGGGTTCGAAGGTGGCCAGATGCCCCTCATCCGGCGCGTGCCCAAGCGGGGTTTCCACAACATCTTTGATAAGAAGGTCGCCAACGTGAACGTGGGTGAGTTGAACCGTTTTGCCGAAGAGGCGGTCGTCAACCCGGATCTATTGGCTTCCAGCGGGCTCATCGACAAGTCGGGCGACCGCGTGAAGGTGTTGGGCGATGGCGAGTTGAAGAAGAAGCTGGTCGTTCAGGCGCACCAGTTCAGCGCCGGCGCCAAGTCGAAGATCGAGGCTGCTGGAGGCAGGGTGGAGGTACTGCCCTCTTGATCGATAGCCTGAAGAACATTTTCCGCATCCCCGATTTGAGGGGCCGGGTGTTGTTTACCCTCGCGATGCTCGCTGTCTATCGCCTGGGCAATCACGTTCCGACGCCCGGTGTCGATGCCCGGGCCCTCACGGAGTTCTTCGAGCAAAACCGCGCTACCTGGTTCGGCTTCGTGGACATGTTCTCCGGCGGCAACCTTTCCAAGGTCACCGTCTTCGCGCTCGGGATCATGCCCTACATCAGCGCTTCCATCATCCTGCAGCTGCTGACGGTCGTCTGGCCGTACCTCGAGAAGTTGTCGAAGGAAGGAGAGCTGGGCCGGCGAAAAATTACTCAATACACGCGCTACGGCACGGTCTTGCTGAGCGTCATTCAGTCGGCCGGCATTGCCGCGTTCCTTCAGAAGACGTCACTGACCGGTGGGATTACGCTGGTGAGCAACCCTGGCTTCGGTTTCACGCTCATGACCGTGCTGACGCTCACGGCGGGCACGGTCTTCATCATGTGGTTGGGAGAGCAGATCACCGAGCGCGGTGTCGGCAACGGCATGTCCTTGTTGATCTTCGCGGGGATCGTGGTTGGATTCCCAAGCGCGATCGTCACCACGTTTCGCAGCATCCAGACCGGCACGCAGTCGATTCTGGTCGTCTTGTTCCTCATCCTGTTCATGGTCGCCGTCGTTGGGGCCATCGTGTTCGTGGAGAGAGGGCAGAGACGTATTCCGGTTCAGTATGCCAAGCGTGTCGTGGGACGAAAGATGTACCAGGGCCAGTCGACCCATCTGCCGTTGAGGGTGAACACCGGTGGCGTCATCCCCGTGATCTTCGCGAGCTCCATCATTGCGTTGCCGCAGACCTTCGCCTCGTTGTTTCCCAACAGCCCTTGGATGAGCAATATCGCCCAGCAGCTGGCTTGGGGGATGCCGCTCTACACGCTTCTCTACGTGCTGGCGATCGTTTTCTTTTGCTATTTCTATACTGCAATCATCTTCAATCCCAATGACGTCGCGGACAACATGCGGAAATACGGCGGGTACGTTCCTGGAATTCGGCCCGGGAAACGGACGGCGGAATACATCGATTCGATTCTAACGCGTCTCACTCTGGGAGGGGCTCTGTATCTCGCCGCGGTAGCGGTGCTGCCTGAGTTCTTGCTCGCGGGGTTCAAGGTCGCTCCGATCCCGATCGTTGGTCCTTTCTTGGACTCCCTTCTCCCTTCGCGCGTCACTGAGGGATTGGGCGTTACGTTTTACTTCGGGGGCACGTCGCTTCTGATCGTGGTTGGCGTGGCGATGGATACGGTCCAGCAGATCGAGAGCCAGCTCATCATGCGCCACTACGACGGTTTCATGAAGCGAGGGCGTATCCGTGGAAGGCGCGGTTAAGGAGGTCGGGTGCTGCGGTTGATTCTTCTGGGCCCTCCGGGTGCCGGCAAGGGAACGCAGGCCGAGAAGCTGGCGGAAGAGCTCAAGGTGCCGCACATCTCGACAGGCGACATCCTTCGGCAAGCGGTCGCCGATGGGACCCCGCTCGGCCTGGAAGCGAAGAAGATCATGGAGGCGGGGGACCTGGTCAGCGACGAGATCATGCTGGGCATCATTCGCGAGCGACTGGCCCGGGACGACGCTAGGCGGGGCTACGTCCTGGACGGATACCCGCGTACGCTGCCTCAAGCACGCTCCCTGCAGACTCTGATGGACGAGCGCTCGGAGCCACGCGTGGTCATCGTGAACATCGACGTCGACCGGGAAGAGCTAGTGAAACGCATCTCCGGGCGCCGGAGCTGTCCCAACTGCAAGGCGGTCTTCAACGTGCATGCTCAGCCGCCGAAGAAGGCGGATGTCTGTGATGCGTGTGGCCAGAAGCTGGTTCAGCGGGCCGACGACGAGGAAGCCACGGTGCGGCAACGCCTGGGGGTCTATGACCGGCAGACCCGTCCATTGCTCGACTATTATGGAAACCGGGTGACTCCTATCGATGGTCAAGGAACTCCCCGGGAAGTCTTCGACCGGCTGTCCTCACTCGTGGGGCAGAAGGCGGAGAGGGGTGGCAGGTCATGATCGTTCGGCGATCCGAAGCCGAGCTCGAAAAGATGCACCGAGCTAATATGCTGGTGGTGCAGGTCCTAGACGAGCTCAGCGAGGCGTTGCGGCCGGGCATGACGACCGCCGACCTGGATCGCATAGCCGAGAAGAGCATTCGTGAGGCGGGCGCCGAGCCGGCCTTCAAGGGATACCGCGGGTTTCCCGCGACCCTGTGTGTATCCATCAACGACGAAGTCGTGCATGGCATCCCTTCGCCCAAGAGGACCATTCGCGAAGGCGACCTGGTCAGCCTGGATCTGGGATGTGTGGTTGAGGGGTTCTACGGCGACGGAGCGGTGACGGTCGCGGTGGGCGAGATCTCGGATGGTCTCAAGAAGCTCATCGAAGTTACCGAGACCGCCCTCTACAAGGGTATCGAGGCCACGAAGGTGGGCAACCGTGTCTCGGATATCGGGCACGCGGTCCAGAGCTACGTCGAGAGTCAAGGCTTCTCCGTCGTACGGGATTTTGTCGGCCACGGAATCGGAACCGCGCTGCACGAGGATCCTCAGGTGCCCAACTATGGCGAACCGGGAAAAGGGCCGCGGTTGCTGCCGGGTATGGCGTTGGCGATCGAGCCGATGGTGAACGTGGGGGCGCATTTCGTGAAGACCCTGGCAGACAACTGGACGGTGGTGACGATGGATGGCAGTCTCTCGGCACACTTCGAGCGGTCCGTGGCGGTCACCGAGGAAGGGCCCTGGGTATTGAGTCGGCCCCACCCGTCAGGCGGTAACGGTGCCTAAAGAGGATGCCATCGAGGTTACGGCAACGGTCTTAGAGCCTTTGCCGAATGCCATGTTTCGAGTAGAACTGGAGAACAAGCACCGGGTTCTGGCGCATGTATCGGGCAAAATGAGACGACACTTCATCCGCATTCTGCCCGGGGACAAGGTGCTGGTCGAGCTTTCTCCGTACGATCTCACCCGAGGCCGAATCGTTTATCGGTACAAGTAAAACAGGATGGAAAGACAATGAAAGTGCGTTCTTCAGTCAGGCGAATGTGCGCGAAATGCAAGATCGTTCGCCGCCAACGGGTGGTGCTGGTCATTTGCACCAACCCGAAACACAAACAGCGTCAAGGATAGGAGTGGCTCGTGGCACGAATCGCAGGAGTAGACCTACCCCGAACCAAGCGGATCGAAATCGGGCTGCGGTACATCTATGGCATTGGTCCCACCCGATCGAGATGGATTCTTGGTGAGGCCGGGATCTCACCCGACGTCAAGGTGCAGGATCTGTCCGAGGAAGAAGTGAGCCGCATCAGCAAGGTCATCGACGCGGCCGGGGGAGTGGAAGGAGATCTTCGTAAGGAGGTCTCGATGAACATCAAGCGGCTCATGGACATAGGCTCCTACCGGGGGTTTCGCCATCGCCGGAACCTTCCCGTTCGGGGACAGCGGACTCACACCAACGCGCGTACCCGAAGAGGACCCCGCAAGGGCATCATGGCGAGAAGGGCGACGACGAGGTAGTCTTCGATGGCTAAAAAGAAAGAAGTAACGACGGACAAGAAGCCCAAACGCAAGGCGTTCAAGAAGAAGGAAAAGAAGACGCTCTATCACGGTGTTGCTCATATTCGCGCCAGCTTCAACAACACCCTAGTAACGATCACGGACCAGGAAGGAAATCTCGTGTGCTGGTCGAGTTCCGGCTCGCTGGGGTTCAAGGGTTCGCGAAAGGGCACACCCTTTGCCGCGCAGCAGGCGGCTCAGTCCGCGGGCAATACGGCGCGCTCCTTGGGTTGCAAGCAGCTCGACGTTCGCGTGAAGGGACCCGGCTCGGGGCGGGAGTCGGCGATTCGAGCGCTCCAGGCTGCCGGAATCGAAGTGCGTTCGATACGGGACGTGACCCCGATTCCGCACAACGGGTGTCGCCCTCCCAAAAGACGGCGGGTCTAACAGGCTGATGCATAACGGTGCAGCCTGCGCGAGCGGAGCGAGCCCGGCCGGGAGGA
>JBOGJF010000347.1:0-4384 GCA_050747785.1 Vicinamibacteria bacterium | reverse complement strand
TCTCTCGTTGGCGCTCGGCGATCACGGACTTCGCCTGCTCGATCGCCGCTCTGGCCGCCCGATTGTTCCGATCGAGAAACAGGATGCGGGTCCAAACGTGAATGGCTTGCTGGAGACGACCGCGTCGGAAGAGCCCCCGCCCCTGCTCGAGAAGGCCATTGATCGTGCGCGGAGCGCCGACGGTGGCGGGATCCGGCGTTTTCCCGCCGGTCGTTACCCCAGAAAAAGCTGGCTCGGGAACTTGGGAGGGACCGGCGGTGTCGTGAGCAGTAGGGGCGGTGCCGCTGCCGAGTCGGCCTCGGTCGTCCGGATCCATCATATCCTCTTCAGTAGGAAGCAGCCGTTCCTCTTCCGCCGGGTCCCACATGATACACTTACGGCTCTCTTCCTATGATACATACAACAGTAAGTGCGTCTAGGTCAAGCACTTTTACGCTCTGGTCCGAGGAGCGCCCACCGGTAGCAGCCCGAGAGTGGGCCCCGCCGCATCATCGGAGACCTGGGAGTTAGAGAGTATGGGGGGGATCATCGAATCCGTACCCAACGTCAGCGAGGGTCGCCGCCGCGACGTCATCGAGGCCATCGCGGAAGCGTTCGGAGCGCCCGCCGGAACGCACCTCCTGGATGTCTCGTCCGACCCTTCCCATAACCGGACCGTTCTGACCGCCATTGGGGACGCTCGAGCCCTCGAGGAGTCTTCTCTAAACTTGTACGAGGCGTCCCTGGGTCGCATCGATCTCCGCTCCCACCAGGGCCAGCATCCGCGGATGGGGGCGGTGGACGTCCTGCCCTTCGTGCCGTTGCCGGGCGCCACGATGGCCGAGTGCATACGGTTGGCGCGCCGGGTGGCGGAACGCGTCGGGTCCCGATTCGACCTACCGGTCTTCCTGTACGAGGACGCCGCGCAGCAGAAAGGAAGGTCGGACTTGGCGCTCATTCGCCAGGGGCAATTCGAGGGCCTAGCCGCCAAGCTGAGGGACCCCTTCTGGAAGCCGGACTTCGGCCCCGCGCATCCCCATGCGAGTGCCGGCGCCTCGGCCGTCGGGGCGAGAAAGGTCTTGATCGCGTTCAACGTCGAGCTTGCAACCGATCGGATCGAGATAGCGAAGGCAATCGCCAAGAGCGTCCGCGCATCGAGCGGGGGGCTTCCCGGCGTCAAGGCTCTGGGCCTCTACCTGGCCGATAGGCACCGCGCCCAGGTATCGATGAGCCTAACGGACTACCGGACGACCTCGATGCTGGAGGTCTTCGAGCGCATAGGCTCCGAGGCGGAACGCCTGGGCGCCGAGGTTGTGCGCTCGGAGATAGTCGGGCTGGTGCCGCTGGACGCGCTGCCCGAGGATCCTGTGCATTCTTTGAAGCTTCTCGAATTCACCGAAGAGAAAGTGCTGGAGGTGAGTGCCCGGAGAAAACTGGGTGACGAAACGCCGTTCGAGCGCCGCCCCGGATCGCCGGACTAAACACCCTCTTCGCTCTTCGGGGGAGCGATGCCGTACGACTTCATCTTTCGATAGAGATGAGACCGTTCGACCTTGAGCGCTTCAGCAGTCTTGGATACGTTACCCGCGTTCTCGCGCAATTTGCGCTGGATATACCGGCTCTCATAAGCCTCGCGCGCGGCTGCCAGGGACGGGAAATCGCCGAGCAAATCGAAATGAGCGGCGCCGTTTTGCTGCAGGGGTGGTGGAAGGTCCTTGGCCTCGATGGTTTCCGAGGCCACCATGATGACCAACCTTTCGATGATGTTCTTAAGCTCCCTGACGTTGCCGGGCCAATGGTAAGCCACGAGACGATCCAAGGCCGAACGGGCCAGCTCCTTGACCTTCTTGCCGTTTTCCACCGAGAACTCGCCCACGAAGTGACGAGCGAGCGCCGGAATATCCTCGCGACGTTCCCGGAGGGGCGCCATATGAAACGGGATGACGTTGAGCCGGAAGAACAGATCCTCGCGAAAGTTTCCCACTTGGATCTCTTGTTCCAGATTCTTGTTCGTCGCGGCGATCACCCGACAATCGATCTCGATCGACTGCGTCCCCCCTACCGGCTCGAACTTTTGCTCTTGGAGGACTCGGAGCACCTTGGCCTGCGTCTTCAGGCTCATGTCCCCGACCTCGTCCAGGAAGAGCGTGCCTCCATCGGCCAGCTCTAATTTCCCGGTCTTGTCGTTGAGCGCACCCGTGAACGCACCTTTGACGTGACCGAAGAGCTCGCTTTCGATCAGCTCCTCCGGAATCGCCGCGCAGTTGACCTCCACGAACCTCGCATTCCGCCGCAAGGATTGATTGTGGATGGATCGCGCGACCAGTTCCTTGCCCGTTCCGTTCTCACCGAAGATGAGGACCCGGCCGTTGGTCGGTGCCGCCAAGGCAATCTCTTCTCGAAGCGCGCGCATGGGGGGGCTGTCGCCAATAAGAGTGTTTTTGCTCTCGAACCGTTCTCGTAAGTAGCGATTCTCTTGCTCCAGCCGGCGATGATTGAGAGCATTCTTGATGACGATAACCGTCTTCTCCAGGGAGAGCGGCTTCTCCACGAAATCGTACGCGCCGAGCTTGATCGTCTTGACGGCGGTCTCGATCGTTCCGTGGCCGGAGATCATGACAGTGGCGACATCGTTCTTCTTGGATCGAATCTTCGCTAGCGCCTCGACTCCATCCATCTGAGGCAGCCAGATGTCCATGATGACGAGGTCATAAGAGTCCTTTTCCAGGCGGGCCAACCCGGCCTCCGCGGTCGACTCGGTGTGCACGGTGTAGCCCTCGTCCTCCAGGACGCCTTTCAGAGACCTACGGACGCCGGATTCATCGTCGACCACCAGGATGCGTTCCCGTGACATGCGAACCTCTTAAGTGGTCGTGACGGGCCCGGATGATAAGCCCACGCCGACCGCGCGCTCGGCAACCGGAAGCTCCAGAATGAAGCGCGATCCCGTCGGCTCGTTGCTTTCGACCCGGATTCGCCCCCGGTGCTCGGCCACGATGCGGCTCACGATGGCCAGACCCAGGCCGCTCCCTCGGCGCTTGGTGGAGTAGTACGGCACGAAGAGCTTGTCCCGATCCTCGGGAGGGATCCCCGGACCGTCATCAGAAATCTCCACGACCACGACACTCTTCTGAGGCTCGTGGGAGGTGGTCACGACGACGTGTCCCTTGCCCGAGGTCGCTTCGATCGCGTTGTCGATTATGTTGATGAAGACCCGACGGATGAGATCGGGGTCGAGACTCAGGTCCGGAAGCCCGGCCGCGAAGCGCTTCTCGAGCGTGAGGCCCTTGAACAGGCCCTCGTACAACTCGAGCGTGGCTTCCAGCAACGGGTTGATCGCTTGCCGCCGCGTCGCGACCGTCGGCATCCGCGCGAATTGAGAAAACTCGTCGACCAGGCTCTTGAGAGAATCCACCTCATCGATGATCGTCCCCGTGCACTCCTCGACGATGCGAGGGAGCTCCGGGGTCTTGGACCGAGCATGCTTCCGAATACGCTGCGCCGACAATTGGATCGGCGTGAGGGGATTTTTTATCTCGTGGGCCAGACGCCGCGCGACTTCCCGCCACGCGGCAACCTTCTGTGCCCGGAGGAGCTGCGTCAGGTCATCGAGTACCATCAGGAGGCCGGTGGGCTCGCCCGCGGCACCCGTCAACATAGTGAGGTAAACGGACAGATGCAGCTCGCGTCCACCCACGACGACGTTGACCTCCTCCTCGCGGGCACGATGGCCGTCCCCTTCCATGCCCTCCAGCAAGGGCCCGAGCTCCGCGAGTTCGGCGTCGCCGAACACGTCGCGATAGTAACGTCCAACGACGTCTCGTTCGAGTTCTAGCATGCGGAGGGCGGCAGGATTGACCGTCGTCAGGATGCCATCGCGGTTCATCGAGATGACACCGGTGGTGATGTTCTCCAGCACGGTCTCGATGTACCGGCGCCGGCGATCGAGCTCTGAGTTCTTAAGCTCGAGATCCTGGCTCGATCGCTCCAGGCGAAGCTGACTCGCCTTGAGCTGGGCCGTCATCTTGTTGAACGACTCCATCAGCATCCCAAGCTCGTCCACCGCCGCGCCCCCGACCGCATGGTCGAGGTCACCCGCCATGATCCGTTCGGTGGCCTCCGCCAGCTCACGAACGGGAACCGTGATCCGCTTGGCCAAATAGAGTCCGATCCAAGTCGAAGAGAACAGGACGAGCAGGGAGACCATCACGAAGAAGGAAAGAAACAGCTCTTGAATCGGTTCCTTCTGGGCCTCCGCTTGACGGTAGTCGTTGGCTCGGTCATTCACCAGTTGGAGCGTCGAAGCCAAGGATCGGGGAACGAAGTGCGATACCACCACGGCACCGATGACCTCCTGGGTACCCGAACGGTAGATGGGAGAGACGTAGCGCACCAAGTCCCCGCC
>JBOGJF010000346.1:0-7376 GCA_050747785.1 Vicinamibacteria bacterium | reverse complement strand
GCTCGATCTCGGGGCGAAGCAGCACCATCTCCTCCACGACGATCTTGCCAGCCAGCAAGGGAAGCAAACGATGCCTCAAGACCAAACCGTCGAGATGTGCTTCCAGGCTTCCACCGGGAAGCGACGTCGAAACACGGACATCTTCCAGCTCGAGTCCACGGACGAGATTCAGGCGATACCGGCCGACGCCTAGCTCCGCGCCGGTTATCTCGTTCAGCTTGCCGATAACGAACTCGCCGAGCTCCGGCGATTCGAAGTCCACCAGATAGATGACGCCGATCGCAAGCACGAGCACGCTCACCAAGATTGCCGCGACAAGAAGGAGCTTCTTCGCCATGCATCGACCTCGCCCAATGCGGTGACTCGAAAACCGTCCTCAGAGTAGCAGCAACAGATGAATCGGTCAAAACGGTGTCGTGTGTGACTCGTTTTAATCTATAATGGCGTTTCGCCATCATGTCAGCTCGAAAGCGCGGGTTCGCGGCCGACGTAATTGAACCCAGGGAGAGACCCCAAGGGTTCTGAGGGGCCGAGGAGGAAACGTTGGGCGGTAAGTCGAAACGCAAGGAAAGCTCTAAGTCGCGAGCGAGATCCAAGCCGGCGAAGGCGGTGCCGCGCTCCACACGTGCTTCCTCGAGGAAGGCGGGCACGGCAAAGCGGTCGCTGCGGGTGGTCAAGGGACAATCGGAACAGATCGAGCTCCCGCTCAACGCCAAGGAACCGCGGAAGCAAACGTCGCTGAAGCTGGTGAGCACCGAGGCCAAAACGACAGAGACTTCGAAACCCGCAGGAAGAACATCCAACTCTCCCCGGGTCTCGGCAGAGACGCTCGCCACCAAGCAGCGGGAGATCTCGGTCTCAGAGTTCTTTACCCGCAACCGTCACCTGCTGGGCTTCGACAACCCTCAGAAAGCGCTACTGACGACCATCAAAGAAGCCGTAGACAACTCCCTCGACGCCTGCGAGGAAGCCGGTATCCTTCCCGATCTCGAGGTAATCATCGAGACCTTGGCCGAGGATCGGTTTCGCATCGCCGTCCAGGACAATGGTCCGGGCATCGTGAGGGCCCAGATTCCCAAGATCTTTGCCAAGCTGCTCTACGGATCCAAGTTCCACACCTTGAAGCAGAGCCGTGGGCAGCAAGGTATCGGTATCTCGGCGGCTTCGATGTATGGCCAGCTCACGACCGGCAAACCGGTTCGCATCTGGTCACGAACCGACAAGAAGAACCCAGCCCACTACTACGAGATGCACATCGACACCCGCCACAACGCACCCGAGGTCGTCAAGGACGAGAAGCTTTCGAACTGGCACCTCGACCACGGCACGCGTGTGGAAATCGAGCTGGCTGCTATCTACAAGCGGGGTCGACGCTCGGTGGACGACTACATCGAACAAACGGCGATTGCGAATCCCCACGCCACGATACGCTACAGACCGCCGACCGGTGAGACCACGGTGTACGAGCGGGCGACAGAAGAACCTCCGAGAGAAACGGTCGCCATCAAGCCGCACCCCCACGGCGTCGAGCTCGGTATCCTGATCAAGATGCTCAAGGAAACGGACGCCCGCTCCCTCAAAGTTGCACTGATGGGAGACTTCTCCCGCGTCTCCTCCAAGATCGCCGACGAGATCGTCGCCAAGGCGGGCCTCCAGCCCGACGCCCGACCCAAGGATCTTTCGCGAACGCACGTCGAGCAGATCTTTCGCGCCATCCCGAACGTCAAGATCATGGCCCCTCCGACGAATTGCCTGGCTCCCATCGGGGAGGAAGCCATCATCTCGGGCTTGAAGAAACGGATCGAGGCCGATTTCTACGATGCGAGCACTCGCTCGCCGAACGTGTACCGTGGCAATCCCTTTCAGGTGGAAGTGGGAGTCGCCTACGGAGGCTCCCTGCCGGCGGAAGAGCTGGCTGAAGTCTTTCGTGTTGCTAATCGAGTGCCACTTCAGTACCAAGCGGCGGCTTGCGCCATCACCAAGGCCGTTATGGGGACGGATTGGAGGAATTACGGGTTGCAGCAGTCGCGGGGTGCCCTCCCGACCGGACCGTTGGTCTTGTTCGTACACATCGCCTCCGTATGGGTACCGTTCACGTCGGAGAGCAAGGAGGCGATCGCGCACTATCCGGAGATTCTGAGGGAGCTGCGTCTCGGCTTGCAGGAGGTGGGACGCAAGCTGGGCGCTCACATCCGGCGACGGAAGCGAGAGGCGGCGGAGACGAAGAAGCTCGCGTACATTCAGAAGTACATCCCCCAGATCGGAATCGCACTACAAGACATTCTCGCGCTGACCGACCGGCAACGTGACAAGACGGTCAACGTGCTCACCGATACACTAGAGAGGAGTCGTAAAGTATGAGAGCGACTCAAGCCAAGCGCTACGCCGCGGAAGTCAAACGGAAGAACAAGAAGCTCGATCAGGACACCATCAAACTCATCACCGGAACGGCCGATGAAACGAATCGAAAGATCCTGAGGCGTGGCAAGCCGGATCTGCAGTTCCCGGTCCGTTCGCTGTCCAATGTGAGCTATTCCAGCAAGAGCGGTTATCTGGAGATTGGACGGCAGAAGAAGGTGCGGACTCTCACCGTATCCACCGTGAAGACCTTCGCCCAGATGCTCCGCATGATGTCCCTCTCCAAAGACCTCATCGAGAACAACGACTTCGCCACGAAACGAGACGCTTACTACCAATCCAAGAACTGGGGTGACGCCGGCTTTCAGGAGCAAACCGAGTCCGACACCGTGATGGATGACATCGAAGCCATGTTCTCGATGCATAAAGTGAGCCGGGAACAGCTCCGCTTCGTCCCCGATGAGCATGGGGGTGCGGTCGCCGGTCAGCTCATCGTCTACGATCCCGACATCGAGACGGGTGCGGTGGAGCGGATCGATTGTACTCGCTTTGGCTCCGGTGCGTATTCGATCCCGAGCTCGGTCGAGCACCTATCCTTCGAGACCCAAGCCAAGTTCGTCCTGGCCATCGAAACCGGGGGCATGTTTCAAAGGTTGCAGAGCCACAAGTTCTGGCAGAAGGCCAATTGCATTCTGGTCTCGATGGGAGGTGTACCGACGCGTGCCACGCGACGATTCATTCGTAAGCTCTCCGAAGAAGCGAAGATTCCAGTCTACGCCTTCGTCGATTGCGATCCTTACGGAATCTCGAACATCTATCGCACCCTGAAGGTGGGCTCGGGAAACGCGGCTCATATCAATCAGTTCTTCTGTGTTCCGAACGCCCGCTACCTGGGAGTCACGCCTCAGGACATCCGCGACTACAAGCTGCCGACCCATCCTCTCAAGGAAGTGGACATCAAGCGCGCCAAGGACGCCATCAAGAACGACCCCTTCTTCCAGAGCCACCCCGCTTGGTCGCAGGCGCTGGAACAGCTCCTGAAGATGGGCGTCCGCGCCGAACAACAAGCGCTCGCCAAGTGGGGCCTGAACTACGTCCTGGAAGAGTACCTGCCGCGTAAGCTGAAGAAGACGGCGTTATTCCTCCCGTGAGAGATCCGTGGAGTTCCACGATGCCGGAGCGTACCTGATCGCGGGGAAAATGGGCCCTCGCCGGTCAAGCCACGCGGGCGCCGGCTAGCCGCCCCTGCAGCACGCGTGCAGCTCTCCCGACGGGCCAAGCCGCCACGTCAGGTCGCCAACCACCTCAGCAAAGCGAGAGATCCGATCACGGCAAAGAAGATGAGATAAAGGAAGAGAATCAGCGCGAAAAACAGTCCAACCACGACGAGAGACCGGGAGCGCGGGAGCTCCCCCGTCGTCTCGACGACGATCACCGCCACGACGAGGCAGTAACTTGCCGCGAGGAAACCGAGGATGGGGCCGATGAAGGGCACGGCGAGCACCCAGTTGACCGGCGCGGCCGCTCCGAGGGGCCGATAGAGCTCGAGAAACGTGGCGGTCCCGCCGAACAGGCGAGAAAGCAGGTGGAGCAGACCGACGAACACGAAAGAAACCAGCGTCATCACCACGACGCCCAGGATCATCGCCCGGATGCTGAACTGTCCGACGCCACTCGCCAAACCCGCGAGCGCGACGAATAGGATGGCGGGAAGAAGAGCGTCTTCATCGCGGTAGACCTGTCGGATGGTATCGGTGTCGAGCTGCAGAATCTGAACACCTTTTTGTAGGTATCCGCCAAACTCCATACCCCTCCACCTCCGAGCATCTCGTAGCGCGCCGAGGCCAGATTCCAACGTTATCGCTGTGCAGTGGAACAAGTTCATGTTAGCAGAAGCTCGCGCTCGCGAAAAGAGGTGTGTGGCATGGATGACACAGTTTGAAGAACCGACTGTGGCAAACGGAACACAGTCGCGAAGACGCCAGTGGGGCCAAATATTCAAGTCGTTGATTCACAACAACTTGTTGTGGTGGACTCTGAAGCGGTTCCTGGCACAATGCTTGCTGGGATCGAGCCGTCTTTTATTCTCGAGGGGTTTCCCGAGGACTCATGCATCTTCAAAAAACATTGAAGCGAGAAAGTGGCTGCGTTGGGATCGGCCTTCATTCAGGCCGCAAGGTCCGGCTCACCCTGAAGCCGGCTCCGGCAGACACCGGGATCGTTTTCAGGAGGCTGGACCGCAATCACTATGAGATTCCCGCGACTTCGGAGCATATCGCGCGCCTCAACCACGCGACCTGCCTTGCCAGAGAGGGCGTGCGGATCGAGACGGTGGAACATCTCCTCGCCGCTCTGTCGGCCTTAGGCGTCGACAACACCTTCGTCGAGCTCGACGCTCCCGAGGTCCCCATCATGGACGGCAGCGCCGCACCTTTCATCTACCTGATCCATGAAGCGGGATTGAGGTCCCTGCCCCGGCAACGCTCCTATATCAAATTGACGCGCCCGGTAGCCGTCGAAATGGACGGACGTCAGGTGGCGGCGTATCCCTCCGACTCGCTCCGGGTGAGCTACACGATCAACTTCGACCATCCCCTGTTGCGACACCAGCAGCGCTCATTCGAAATCGATGAGTCGTCTTTCGTCGAGGAGATCGCGCCCGCTCGGACGTTTGGTTTTCTAAAGGACGTCGAGCAGATGCGTCAGGCCGGATTGGCCCTGGGAGGCTCGCTCGACAATGCCGTAGTCCTGGGCGAGGCGGGCGTGCTCAACAACCGCCTGCGTTTCTCGGACGAGTTCGTCCGCCACAAGATCCTCGACATCTTGGGAGACCTCTCTTTGTTGGGGCGGCCGCTACTTGCCCACATCGTGGCCGTGCGGGCAGGTCACAGTCTTCACAGCCAATTGGTGCGTCAGATTCTCGCGTCCCCGGAGTGCTGGGAGCAGGTGCGTTACCCGGAACCGCTGGAGGCCATGGCGGCGGTTACCTCGGCGAAGGCTCCCGTTACCGAACCAGTTTCCTGAGAACCGACCCCAGTATTCCAGGTCCCTCGCTCGCTTCCCGGATAGGGGCGGTCGCGCCCGTTTGCTACTTGCTTGCCGGTTCCTCGGTAGACTCCACGACGAACGCCTTGACTTTGATCTGCGTGATCTTGCTGTTCGCGGCATTCGAGGCGACCGACACGGTACGCTCGATTGCGCCTTTGTACGTCCGCGTCTCCAACGTCACCTTGAGCGTCGTGCTTTCACCTGGTTTCACGAACTTCTCCGATGTGAGCGCCGCAGTGCACCCGCAGGATGTCGAGATGCGCCCGATGGTAAGCTCCTCGGTGCCAATATTGAGTACCTCGAACTCTTTTTCCAGCTTTTCGTTCTGCGGAACCCTGCCAAAGTCGTAGTTCTCGGGAGTCATCTCGATCCCTGGCCCCTTGACCGGTTGTCTACTGCCTTCCGTCTGATAACTCTGCGCCACCATCGTACCGAAAGCGATCGAGACCACCGTGATCAGCGCGACGACTAGTCTTCTCATGAACTCTCCTCTTTCCATCATGGCCATCTTGGCCTTCTTGGCCTTCTTGGCCTTCTTGGCCTTCTTGGCCCTTTTTTTGGCGTTCTGGGCCGAGGTCGGCACCGGGCATCGGTCGTGGTTCCATATAGCCCGGCCGGCTCTATGTTTCGCGTTTCCCTTCTATCCTTTATTGGAATCTTCGGCCTTTCGACGACTACTAGGGCCATCCATCTCGTCGCGGACCGTTCCACCGGTCAGCTTCCTCATATAGGCGCCCAGTCTCTCGTTCTCGTACGTCACCGTGTTGAGAAAGAGGCTCTCGATCAAGTATCGTTTCCGCGCGTCTTCGTCCATCTCCTCGACCAGATGAACGATCTCTTGCATCATCTCTTCAAAGGTTGCCTTGAGCTCCCGACTCAGAGTCACCTCGCGATAGAGAGATTCCAGAACGTAGAGGAGATCTCCGTCGAGCGGGATTTCGTGACCCGTGAGCATCTTTATCTTCCGGATCTCACCGGTACCGATTTGGCCTGTGTTGGTTCTCTTCATGGCTCCGTCACCGCGCCAAGAATCCTAGAAGCTCGCCAGGGCAGCCTTCTCCTCGCGATATACCTCGATGAGGTTCTGTAGTCCAGTCATACCGACCATGGTTTGCACACGATCCTGCAGGCCGACGAGCTTGACCACCCCCGCCTGATCGGAAAGCATACGATAGATGTTCATCAGGCACCCGATCGACGCGCTATCCACGTATCGTACCGCCGAGAAATCGAGAATGAGCTTGCGCGTACCAGACTCCACGAGGCCGGAGACTTGAGCCAAGAATTCAGGCAGCTTCGTGTAAACGAGCCTCTCTTCTTTGATCCGCAGGATCTTCACGTCGCCAGACGAATCGACTTGAAGGTTCATACTTGCCTGCCCGCCGGCTCGATCACGTTGCTGGATGAGCGCTCACCACGGATAGCGACGAGCACCCGACCGAGCTCCTGTCTCCCCCGGCTGATCCGACTCTTGACCGTACCCTCCGGGAGTCCCAAGCGATCCACGATCTCTTGGTAGGCTAGGCCGTGAATATCCCTCAGCACCACGACTTCACGGAGCTTGGTTGGCAGCGCCTGGAGCGCTCTCGAAAGCAGGCGTTTGTAGTCCCGTTCCTCGAGCGAGCGATGAGGGTCGAATCGGCCGCTCACCGTCTCTTCCAAATCGACTTCCCGGTCGATCAGCGCCTCGCGCTCCCGTCGTCCACTTCGATAGTGGTCGACGCAATGGTTACGCCCAACCGCATACAGCCAGGTGGCGAAGTCGGCGTCCAGATCGAACCGATCGAGCGCCCGAAAAACACGGAAGAAGATCTCCTGGGTAAGGTCCTCAGCTTCTTCATACTTTCCGGTGAACCGATAGGCGATGCCAAAGACCCTTCGTCGATAGCGACGCACGACCTCCTCCCATCCGGCTTCGCAAGTCCTATCGGACTCGCGAGCCAGACACAACCGGATGAGCTCCCGATCCT
>JBOGJF010000345.1:0-6508 GCA_050747785.1 Vicinamibacteria bacterium | reverse complement strand
ACGTCACCATGCGACTGGAGGGCAACTTGGCCCAGGTCTCGAATCGAACCGATGAGAATCAAGTGTGCGGGACGCGCCTTCTCCAGCAGGCGCGCCATGGCTTCGATGTCTCGCACGAAGAGGCGCAGCGGCGTGTCGTGGTAGAGAAAGAGCTCGGCCCACCACCACAGCGAAAGCTTCCGGTATCGAAAGAGGGAACGGAAGGTGCCCTCGGAGGACAGAGGCGCTTTGCCGAAGGCCTTCATCCAGGCGATGACGGCGTCGTCGACCGCCAGATCGCCTTGCTCGCCGAGGGCCTTGGAGAGAGAGGTGTTCTCGATACCCGCTTGGGTGAGCGCGGCGGCCACGTCGGGGCTAGGAAGCCGCTCCTGCACGATCGGCGGGTGCTGCCAAGCTACGATGCGAACACCGCGGGCCGCCAGGCTCCGAAGAAGTTTTACGTCTTCCGGCGCGAGATCGCGGTTGGCCACGATGGCCAGGGTTTCTTCCACGCGCTCCTCGTCATGACGGCTCGTCTCGGTGGGTCAGCAGGGTCAGTGCGCAGAGCCGGGCTTCGGTCTCCGAGAGCCACCACTGCCCGAGTCGAACGACGCGATCCTCCGCGAAGTCCCGCCTCACGCCTTCACGGATCAAGATCCGCACGTCCGCCTGGATCCAGGCGTCTTGCCCGAGCCGGGACGTGAGCAGTTCGCGCAGTCGGGTGGGATCGGCTTCGTCGGGAACCCTGCGGAGATAGTGCTGGCCGATCATCAGCGTGCTGGCGTCGGGCCGGAGGACACCATTCAGCCTGGAGGCAACGTCCCGTCTGCGGTGTCCGTGTAACCACGTCAGGCCGATGGCCGCGGCGCCACCCGCCAGCAAAGCAATGAAACCGCGTCTCGAAACGGCACTCATCATGACCTCACGCGGTTGTGCAACTGCTCGGCCAGTCGAAGGGCCAGCGCGAGCAAGGTCAGTGTCGGATTCGCGAAGCCCGAAGTAGGGAAGACCGAGCTTCCCGCGATGTAGAGGTTGTCGATCCCGTGGACCCGGCAGTCCGGATCCACGACGCCCTTCTTGGGATCGTCGTGCATGCGCGTCGTACCCATCGGATGATTGGCCGGCCGCAACGGCCACGGGTTGTGATCGGTGATTCGGAGACTTACTCGGCCACAGCCGTGCCGTCCCAGCTCGCTCGCCAGGACCCGGACTGATTCTCGCACGTTTTCGCTGTCCGAGGCGTTCAACTGCCAGTTCAACTGTAGCCGCGGTTTCCCCAGGGCGTCCAGCTCGCGGGAGAGAGTCAATCGGCTATCGGGATTCGGACTCTGCTCCGTGCGCGCGTAAAGCATAGCGAAGTAGGGCTCCCGGATGGATGGGTCCTCTTCACCGAAGCGATCGATCTCAGAGGCCACGTGGCCGATGGCCTCCATCAAACCCCACACGCTCGTTCGCGGAAGGAGTAGAAACCCCGCGTTCAACAATCCGTGCCGCCGCTGGACATCCTCGGAGAGACATAGTGCCCCGAAGGCCGGGTTACCTAGCAAAGGCTCCGGCGAGGCTCCCTCGTAGAGAGACATCGTTTCGTTCGGCCTCGTCAGGCAGACCGAGCCCGCGATCCAGTTCAGGTGCTCCATGAAGTACCGCCCCACGAGCCCATTCTGATTTCCGAGGCCGGATTTCTGTAGCTTGTTGGAGAACAGCAACAACCGGGCGTTCTCGATCGCCCCCGCGGCGAGAACATAGCACTTCGCGCGCACCCAGACGTGATTTCCCGTCAAGCAACCCACTTGCAGGAGATCGATGGCGTTGCCGTTGGCATTGGCCAGGATATCGACGAGGTTCGCGTGAAGGAAAACTTGGATGTCCGGCGCTTCGACGAGATCCTTTCGATAGCGGGAGCCGAAGCGAGTCGGTGGGCTCAGGTGAAAGAGCTTGGTCTCGACGGTGTCGTTCGTTCCGACTTCCAGTGCCGGCCGAGCCGAGAGGACGTCGTCGATGTCGTAGCCGAACGGTTCGATCTGACAGAGTGCGGCCGCTCTCTCGTAGTACGGTTCCAGACGGGACTTCGGGAAGGGCCAGCCACTGTCGGGAACCCAAGATCGCGCCTCGAAGTCGATGTCGTCCAGCGGCCGGCATTGGCCCTCCCAGTGATTCGTGGAGCCGCCGAAGTACCGCAGTCGAGCCCGGGTGAGATAGGGCTCGCCGACGGGCATGAAGGGTCCGAGAGTCTCGCCGCGGTAGAGGCTCTGAATCTCCACGTCGAAGTCGAATCCGCCGCTTTCGAGCACGAGGATCGAAAGGCCCTTCCCGGCGAGCTCCCGAGCGATGGAAATTCCCGCCGCGCCAGCGCCGACGATGCAGAGGTCCGCCTCGAAGGTCTTCTCGTCAGGAACCGTGCGCGCGTCGACCAACATGTTGTCGTCCTGGGCACGCGATTATAGCCGAGGTCGCGCTTTACTGGCATGGGCGGTGTCGGGATAAGATACGGGCCAGGAGAACGAAGATATGGCAAGCCACGAGAAGATCGAGAGCTTCGTGAATGGATTCTGGGACGGCGAGATCCTCCCCACGATTCAGGAATATATCCGTGTTCCCAACGTGTCGGCGCAATTCGATCCGCAGTGGGAGAAGAACGGGCATATGGAAAAGGCCCTGCAGCTGGCCAAGAATTGGGTGGAGCGGCACAAGCCTGAAGGGTCCACGTTACACGTGGGCCGGTTACTGGGTCGCACGCCGCTTCTCCTGCTCGAGGTTCCCAGTAGGCCGGCCGCAAGCGACAAGACGGTCCTCATGTACGGGCATCTCGATAAGCAGCCGGAGATGACGGGATGGCGCAAGGGTCTGGGTCCGTGGAGCCCGGTACTCGAGGGCGACAAGCTCTACGGGCGGGGGGGCGCGGACGACGGTTACGCGGTTTTCGCTTCCCTGTGCGCGTTACGGGCGCTCGGTGAACAGAGCATCGATCACGCCCGCGTGGTGGTCGTGATCGAGTTCTCTGAAGAAAGCGGCTCGCCGGATTTACCGGCGTACGTCGAGCATTTCGAGAAGCTCATTGCTCGGCCCGAGCTCGTCATTTGTTTGGACTCCGGCGCGGGGAACTACGATCAGTTCTGGTCGACCACGTCGCTGCGCGGTCTCGTCGGTGGCACGCTCAAGGTTCAGGTGCTCGAAGAGGGAGTCCATTCCGGTGACGCCAGCGGCATCGTGCCTTCCTCGTTTCGCCTTCTGCGCCCCTTGTTGGATCGTCTGGAGGACGCGACGACCGGGGAGATCCTACCCGAGGCGCTGAGCGTGGACATACCCGAGCAGCGGCTCGCTCAAGTGCGTCTGGTTGCCAAGGTCTTGAAAGACGAAGTGTACGGCAAGTTTCCCTGGTTTGGGGGGATGCAGCCGGTCTCGAAGGATCCGACCGAGCTCATCCTGAATCGCACCTGGCGTCCGGAGCTCGAGATTACCGGCCAGGACGGCATGCCGGCCATTCAGAACGCCGGTAACGTCCTGCGCCCCTACACGACGTTGAATCTCTCGCTGCGCCTTCCTCCCACCCTTCCCACCAAGAAGGCGCAGGCCGTGGTGAAGGAGCTCCTGGAGAAGGATCCTCCGTACGGCGCGAAGGTATCCGTTGACTTCCACGAGCCCGCGCAAGGATGGAACGCGCCGGAGCTCGCTCCATGGCTCGGTAAGGCGATCGACGAGGCGTCGCAAACGTACTACGGAAAGCCGGCGCTCCACATGGGCGAAGGCGGCTCCATCCCGTTCATGAGCATGCTGGGAGAGAAGTTCCCGAAGGCGCAGTTCGTGATCACCGGTGTGCTCGGGCCCAAGAGCAACGCCCATGGACCCAACGAGTTTCTGCACGTCGGCTACGCCAAGAAGCTTACCGCGTGCGTGGCCCACATCTTGGAGAAGCACCTCGGGCACTGAGCTCGTACGCCGCGGGTCATTAGGGGGGGAGCGGCCCCATTGAGCCTCCGTTCGCGCCTCGCGGCTCCGGGAACGCGGGATGCACTGCTGGCGCTCGGCTTCTTCCTCGCCCTCGCGTTCCTCTTCACCGCGCCGCTCTCACTGAGCCCGGCGAGCCAGGCCGCGAACGAGGGCGACCCGCTCCACATTTCGTGGATCCTGGCCTGGGTCGTCCATCAGTTGACGACCCATCCGTTCCAGCTCTTCGAATCGAACGCCTTCTATCCCTATCCACGGTCGCTGGCCTTCTCCGAGCACTTGACCGTCGAGGCGTTGATGGTGGGGCCCGTCTACCTCCTCAGCGGAAACGCCCTCTTGGCGCAAAACATCGCCGTGCTCCTTGCCTTCGCCCTTTCGGGCTGGGCGATGTTCTTGTTGCTCCGCGAAATGGTGGGCCATTCCGACGCGGCGCTCGTCGGCGGCCTGCTGTACGCGTTTCACAGCTACACGCTGCAAGAGGTGCCGCGACTCCAGGTATTGAGCATTCAGTGGTGGCCGCTCGCGGTTCTTTTTCTCTACCGCGCGTTCCGGTCGGGGCGTTGGAGAGACGCCGCGCTCTTTGGATTGTTCTTTCTCTTACAGGGCCTCTCCTGCACCTACTATCTGATCTATTTCTCCATGATGATGTTGTTGTGGATCCCGGGAGTGTTCCTGTGGGCGCGACGTAAGGGCGCGGTCCGCCCCCTCGGGAAGGTGAGTGCGGCGTTGTTCGTCGCTGGGATCGTGCTTAGTCTGTTCGCACTACCGTATCTAAAGATGTTCTCGGCGTTCGGTTATCAAAGGTCTCTGGCCGAGGGACTCGATCTGCTCGACTACATCAAGCCCCCGGAGGGGACGCCGTTCTCGTTCTGGATCGACTTCGAAATCAAGACGAGTGCTACGCAGCACTTCATCGGTTTCGGGGCACTCTTGCTGTTGCTCGTCGGCTTGACGGTCGGCGTGTCTCGAGCCAAGGAGAGCTCAGGGGGAGGAACCTTTCTCTGGCTTTCCTTGCTCACGGGTCTCGTGGGGTTCGTCGTGTCCCTCGGTCCGATTGTCTACGTGGGCGGACGCGCGGTGGGGCCGGGAGCCTACGCGGTCCTCTACGAGTACGTGCCGCTCTTCCGCGGCCTGCGCTCGCCGGAGCGCATCGCGATTCTCGTGAACTTCGCGGTGGGGGTCATCGGTGCCTATGGCGCGGCGGTACTGTTCCGTCGGTTGCCACGGCGAGCGGCTTCGTGGCTCATGATCGCGTTCTTGATTGCGCTACCCTTCGAGCACTTTTCGGGTGGCGTGCGGGGCGTGGGTGTGCCGACCGGAGACAAGGTGCCGGAGGTCTACCGTTGGCTGGCGGAGGAGTCGCCGGACGATTCTGGCGGGCCGGTCATCGAGCTCCCGGTCTATCCACTTCGCAAGCATCGCTTCTATGCCGCCTACATGTTCTATTCGACCTACCACTGGAGGCCTATCGTTCTCGGGCGGACGTCTTTCTATCCGCCGGCGATGGAGTACCTGGCGTGGCAGCTCCGCGATTTCCCGGATCGTGACTCGCTCGGCCTGCTACGTTGGCTGGGAGTCCGGACCATCGTGGTGCACCCGGAGCTCTGGCCCGAGCCGGAGCGCGGTCGGAGGCTCGCGGCACTGAAGACGATGGGCGACGAGATGCGGCTCACCGGAGTCTTCCCGCACCTCGAGGGTCCCGATTACCAGCGCTTCGGTTTTGGTGGCGAGCACGTCTATACACTGCAAGGCGCTCCACCGGAGGTAGAAGACCTGTGCGAACCTCGAGACGAGATCACGACTGAAGACTGGGCGGTGCTAGGCTCGAGCGCGGTGCCCGCGGAATGGGCGATCGATCGCGATCCCAGAACCCGGTGGGAGACCGACCGTCAAATACCGGGCGATAGCCTCACGCTGAATCTCGGGCGCACCGAGCCCGTGGCAGCGGTGCGGCTCGCTCTTGGGTTTCCGTACGAACAATTCCCACGTTACCTCGGCGTCCGAGCCAGGACCGGCGACGGTGCTTGGCGCCCGTTCCCTTACCGGGACGATCTCGCCACCAAGCTGGAGCTCCTACGAGCTCTGGTCGAGAATCCTTCCGACGCCGCGTTCGTGCTCCGATTCGAGCCCGAGGAAGCGGGGCAGCTGCGATTCAGAGTCGGGGGTCAACGTTACGACTACGCGATTCCCGGCTGGAGCCTTCCCGAGCTCTATGTCTATCGCTCCTGCAGCCTTTAGTTTCTGTGTTAGTGCCGTGGGGCCCGCCGTCTGACTAGCTCCCGCTCAGCAACCACCTATTTTGACGGCCAACAGTGATTTTGCGGACCCGTCTGACTAGCTCCCGCTTAGCAACCATCTATTTTGACGGCCAACAGTGATTTGCGGACCCGCCTGACGAGTTCCGGTTATCGCACCCACGTAATTTGGCGGCCGGCGCTCGCGCAGGCTGACTCGTCTTTCGTGCGCCAGGCATGGCGCGCAGCGCCGTGACGGGCGCTGTCAACGGTGGAGCGAAAGTGAAACCGGAAGTGACTAGGAGGTGCCCCGGAAGGGAAGTCCTCTGGGGGTCTCGATGGCAGGAACC
>JBOGJF010000344.1:0-4459 GCA_050747785.1 Vicinamibacteria bacterium | reverse complement strand
TAAAGCGTCGGGCGCGTCCACCAGAAAGGTCTTCATGGCGAGCGTTCCCAGGCGGCCCCGCAACCGTCGAACCTCACCCTCGATGCGAAGCTTCGCGCCGGCAGGCACGTTCTCGTGGAAATGGGCTTGCTCGATGGAACGGAAGTAGATCGTGCGTCCCTGTTTCTCTTCGGAGTAAAGCACCAGTATCGCCCCGACCTGCGCCATCGCCTCGATCAAGAGCGTAGCCGGGAAATAGCGGGCGTCGCTGGGAAGTCCGCGGAGGAAGAATCCGGTCTCGGGAGTCCGAACCACACCCACCACGCGGCGCCCCGCGTCCAGCTCCACGACTTCATCGACAAAAAGAAACGGATCACGGTGCGGCAGGATGCGCTCGATCTCCGAACGATCCAGAACTGGGCTCACTGGGGTGCGCTCGTCGTGCCAGCCGTCGCGTCCCGCTTTCCGGTGAAGACGAGGAAGTACTGATACGGCAGCAGGTCGATCGTCTGGACGAGAGAGAACCCCACCCGTTCGACCTCCGCAATCAGGCGCTCTTTCGGCACACGATGACTGAGCGGAGGACCGACTCCGTCGGATTCGCTGTCCACTTTGAAGTCGATGATCGTCAAACGCCCGTCGGGCTTGAGCACGGTTCGGATGTTCGAAAGGAGCGATTCGGGCGACCCGAGCTCGTGATAGACATCCACCATGAGGGCCAGGTCGACCGACTCCCGCTCGAGGCGCGTGTCTGCTTCCTGGGAGAGAACCGTCGTCACGTTCGTCAGATTGAGCTCCGTGATCTTGCGCTGTACGAAGGCCAGCATCTCGGGTTGGATGTCGATTGCGTACACCCGTCCGGAAGCCCCGACCGATCTCGACAGATAGGGCACGAAGTAACCGGATCCGGTGCCGATGTCCGCGACCACGTTTCCTTCGTGAAGCTTCAAGGACGTCACGACCTCGGCGGGCTTCTGCCAGGCATCCCGCGACGGTTGATCGAGCTGGTCGGCGTTTTGCGCGTTGAAGACGACCGGTGAGCGCGGAGTCTCTTGCCGTGGGGTCGGCGATGTGCCCAGTATTCCAACGAGCAGCGCTAACGGCAGGGGGGTCGATACCGACAGGATGCTGAAATCGCGCACGGGGCGAGAACCTTTGCGCCAACTATAACACGGCCATGGGCAACGCAGCCGGGCGGGGCGCTTCGGGGAGTTGGCGAACCGTGTCGACGGCGCGCGGCGGCTTCAATTGCTGGGGGACGCGCGAAGGCGGTGGTAGTATAGGTAGCTGCCGAAGCGACGACTCATCGTCGCCGGCGACTTCTAGCAGGGTGCTGAAGAATACGTCAGACCTTGCGCAGCGAACGAGGAGTGAGCGAGCACTCACAGACGAGTGGAGGATTGAAAGTGAACCTGCGCATTCCAGGCCCGACCCCCTGTCCCCCGGAAATCCTTGCCGCGGTGAGCAAGCAGATGATCAACCACCGGGGGCCGGAGATGGCGGCCATGATGAAGCGAGTGATGGAGAGGCTCCAGCACTTTCTGGATACGCGTCATGACGTGCTGCTGCTGAGCGCCAGTGGGACCGGTGGACTCGAGGCCGCGATCGTCAACACGCTTTCGCCCAACGATCGCGTTCTGGGCGTCAGCATCGGAGCGTTCGGCGACCGGATTTGCAAGATCGCCGAGACCTACGGTGCCGACCTCCGGAGACTGGAGTTCGAATGGGGAACGGCGGCTTCGCCCGAGAAGATTCGACAAGCTCTGCGCGATGAGCCCGGCGTGCGGGCCGTGCTGGTCACGCACAACGAGACTTCGACCGGTGTCACGAATCCTCTCGCCGAGATCTGCGACGTCATCAAGGCCGAGAGCGATGCCTTGATCCTGGTGGACGGGATCTCGAGCGCCGCCTCGATACCCCTTCCGGTCGACGATTGGGGTATCGATGTGCTCGTCAGCGGATCTCAAAAAGGATGGGCGGTGCCGCCCGGACTGGCCATCGTGGCAGTGAGTCCCCGCGCCTGGCAGGCCGTGGAGAAGGCGACGATGCCGCGCTTCTATTTCGACCTCGCCGCCCATCGCAAGTCCGCCGAGACGGGGCAAACGCCCTGGACGCCGACCCTACCCGTTATCTTCGGCCTCGACGTGAGCCTGGAGCTCATGATGGCCGAAGGAAAGGAGGCCATCTTCGCCCGCCACGCGCGCATCGGAGCGCGAACCCGGGCTCGCGTGAAGGCCCTGGGGCTGGAGCTCTTCGCCGATGAGCGTTTTGCGTCCAACACGGTAACCTCCGTCAAGGTGCCCGAGGGTGTGGACGGTAAGGAGCTGACGAAAACGCTTCGCGAGAAGTACGACACCGTATTGGGCGGCGGCCAGCGCTCCCTTGCCGGACGCATCTTTCGATTGGGTCATCTCGGTTGGGTCAAAGAGGATGATCTAGACCGTGCCATCGATGCCCTGGCGGAGGCGTTGCCGAAGCTCGGCTTTGCCGTCTCCCGAGAGCGATCCTGAAGGATGGACCTCCGCATACTCGTTGCCGATCCGATATCTCCCGAGGGAATCGAGATCCTGAAGGGAGGCGCCGCGGTGGACGTGCGCACCGGAATGACGCCCAAGGAGCTTGCGGAGACTCTTCCCTCCTATCACGGGCTCGTGGTACGCAGCCAGACGAAAGTCACGCGAGACGCGCTCGAGAAGGCTACACAGCTCCGGGTGGTGGGACGCGCCGGAGTAGGCGTGGACAACATCGACGTCGAAGCCGCATCCGAGAGAGGCATCGTCGTGGTCAACGCGCCGACGGGTAACACCATCTCGGCCGCCGAGCTGACCGTCGCCCTGCTGCTCGCGATGGCGAGGAACGTCGTCTCGGCGGATCAGAGTCTTCACCGTGGCGAATGGAAGCGCTCCGAATTCGTTGGGGTCGAGCTTCGAGGGAAGACGGCCGGCCTTATCGGGCTCGGTCAAGTAGGCTCGGCCGTGGCTCGACGGTTGCGCGCGATGGACATGACCGTGCTGGGGTTCGATCCGTTCGTTCCCGCCGATCGGGCCCAGATGTTGGGGGTGGAGCTTTCCGGTTTGGATGCGCTGCTCGAACGATCGGATTTCGTGAGCCTTCACTGCGCGCTGACGCCTGACACCAAGCATCTGCTGGATGCGAAGCGCATCCGCCGTATGAAGCGAGGAGCCCGCCTGGTCAACGCGGCGCGTGGCGGTCTGGTCGACGAGGTCGCGCTCGTCGAGGCCTTGGACTCCGGCCACTTGGCGGGCGCGGCGCTCGATGTGTTCGAGGAGGAGCCCCCTGGCAAGGACAACCCTCTGCTTCACCACGCGAAGATCGTGACCACGCCCCACCTGGGTGCCTCCACGCTCGAGGCTCAAGAGCAGGTGGCGGTCGACGTGGCGCGCGAGGTGCTACAGGTACTGGTGGGCAAGCCGGCCACGGCGGCGGTGAACGCGCCGGTTATGGATCCGGAGACACTGGCCACCGTCGGTCCTTATCTGGAGGTGGCGGAGATGTGCGGGACGGTGGCGATGCAGCTCGGCGGGCCCGGTTGGAAAGAGGTGCTCATCGACTACCGAGGGGAGCTGGCGCGCCACGATGTCATTGCACTCAAAGCCGCCGTGGTGGCGGGCTTGCTTTGCTCGATCAGCGAAGAGCGTGTGAACGCAGTGTCGCTGCCACACGTGATCTCTCGGCGTGGCTGGCAGGTTCAGGAACGCAAGGTGGACGATGCGGGGCCCTACACCAATCTGGTTACTGTTCGACTGCGCGGATCCGGGGGTGATGTCGTGGTGTCGGGGACACTCGTGCACGGAAAACCCCACATCGTCGAGATCAGCGGTTTCGAAGTCGACGTTTCGCGGAGCGCGCCGACGCGAGGCGACGATCACGTGTTGATCGTAGAAAACGAAGATCGCCCCGGCCGCATCGGTGCCGTGGGTACCGCCTTGGGCCACATGGACGTCAACGTCTCACACATGGCGGTGGGACGACGCGACCCCGGCGAGTCTCGCGATGCGATCATGGTTCTCAGCATCAACCGACGCCTAAGAGACGAGGAGATCGATTCCCTGGCCTCGATCCCTGGTATTGAGAAAATCGTCCAGATTCGCTTCTGACTTCGCTCCAACATTCCTTCCCCCCGTACCGTCCATGCAACGACTACTGGAGTTGAAGGACGAGCTGAAACCCATGGCGCGGTTGGCCGGGCCGGTCGTGGCCGCCGAGCTCGGCTGGAGCTTCATGGGAACGGTCGACACGCTCATGGTCGGCCGCGTCAGCGCGGAAGCCATCGGTGCGGTGAGTCTGGGGACCGCCCTCTATCTTGCGGTCGCGATTTTCGGAATGGGGCTCTTGCTCGGTCTGGATACGGTCGTCTCCCAGGCCTTCGGAGCCGGCAGGTTAGACGACTGCCATCGCTCGCTGGTCCACGGCGTGTATCTGAGCCTGATCCTGACACCGATCCTGAGCGGCATCATTC
>JBOGJF010000343.1:0-3948 GCA_050747785.1 Vicinamibacteria bacterium | reverse complement strand
ACTTCGATGACCGCGCGCGCCGCGGCCATGCTCACCGGGTTGCCGCCGAACGTCGAGATCGTGTTGCCCTTGATGCTGTCGGCGATCTCCGACGTCGTGATCGTCGCGCCGATCGGTGATCCATTGGCCATCCCCTTGGCGAACGTCATGATCTCGGGCTCGACGCCCCAGTGCTCGATGCCGCACCAGTGGTCTCCGGTGCGTCCCCAACCGGTCTGCACTTCGTCGCAGATGAAGACACCGCCGTACCTGCGCACGATGTCGACCACGATCTTGAAGTACTCGGGCGGCGGCGTGATGAACCCCCCGACGCCCTGGATGGGCTCGGCGATGAAGCCGGCGATCCTGCCGGAGGTGGTCGTCTGGATTGCCTCCTCCACGTCCGTAGCGCACCGTAGCTCGCAACTCGGATACTCGAGGCCGAATGGACAGCGGTAACAATACGCGTTGGCCACGTGCTTGATACCAGCAATGTGCGTGCCGCCGAGGCGCCAGCTCGATTGCCCGGTCATCGACATCGCCAGCATGGAGCGACCGCTGTAACTGTGCCTCAGAGCCAGAATCTCTCCCGAGCCCGTGTACAACTGAGACAAGAGGATCGCCGTCTCATTGGCTTCGGTTCCGGAATTGGTAAAGAGGCTCTTCTCGAGGGCGCCGGGGGTGAGCGCGGCCAGTTTCTCGGCGACCGCCACCATCGGCTCGGTGGGATAGAGCGTCGAAATGTGCTGCAGTGTATCGACCTGCTCTTTGATCGCCGCATTGACCTCGGGGTGAGCGTGGCCGACGCTGACGGTGAGAATGCCGCCGAAGAAATCGAGGTACTCGCCTCCGTCCGCATCGTAGACGTGCTTACCTTTCCCCCGCACGATGGGCAGGGGCTGCGAGTAGTAGTTAGCGACCGATGGGAAAATGTATTGGCGCTGCTTGGAGACGATTTCCGCCCCAGTTAGGTGCGCACGCGGGGGCCGCTTGGTCGGCGCGCTCATCGGGCTATACCCTGGTCATCGCGTCGTACGTCTCCGGACGACGATCGCGGAAGAACTGCCAGGTGTGTCGTACTTCTTCGATTCGGTCGAGATCGAGGTCTGCGACCACGACCTCGTCCTTGTCGCGACTGCCCTCGGCAACTATCTGTCCCCTCGGATCGCAAAAATAACTCGACCCGTAGAACTCCCCGATATCCCAAGGCAGCTCGTGCCCGACTCTATTGATCGCCCCAATCCAGTATTGGTTCGCCGCGGCATGGGCGGGCTGCTCGAGCCTCCACAAGTGCTCGGACAGACCGGCCACGGTGGCGGAGGGGTTGAAAACGATCTCGGCGCCGTTGAGACCGAGAATGCGCGCCCCCTCCGGGAAGTGCCGGTCGTAGCAAATGTAGACGCCGATCTTCGCGAAGGCCGTCTCGAAAACCGGATACCCCAGATTGCCGGGTTTGAAGTAGAACTTCTCCCAAAAACCGGGGTCGCAGTGCGGAATGTGATGCTTGCGGTACTTCCCCAGGTACTTCCCGTCGGCGTCGATTACCGCCGCGGTGTTGTAATACACGCCGGCCATTTCCTGCTCGTACACCGGAACGACCATGACCATGCCGTGCTTCTTGGCTTGCTCTTGCATCAGCTTGACCGCCGGCCCGTCGGGCACGCGCTCGACGAGAGCGTACCAACGAGCGTTCTGCTCGGCGCAGAAATACGGTCCATAAAAGAGCTCCTGTAGACAAAGCACCTGCACTCCCTTGCCGGCAGCCTCGGCGATGAGGCCCAGGTGCTTTTCGACCATGGCCTTTTTCAGCTTCTCGATGGGGTCGGTCCCGGACCCCGGGGTGGAGGCTTGTATGAGGCCGCCGCGAACGATACGAGCCATGTTCAGACTCCTCTAACTGCCGTGGGCCCCACCCCCACGGCTCGCCCTCCGGCGACTTCGCGCCTGCGGGCGGTTGAAGACTCCTTGATTACGAACGAGCTTAGACTTGCTTATACTCGCGTCAGCCTACCACCGGCGACCCCGCTTCTCAAGGCTGCCCCCGTTCAACGTACTCCCGCAGTCTTTGGATCTGATCCTGCCGGCCGAGAACGATGAGCACGTCTCCGCTCTGCAAGACGGTTTCCGGCCCGGGATTGTGGGTGGCCGGACCGGCTCGGCCACCGTGGTGCAATGCCATCACGATGAGCCCGGTGCGCTGGGGAATCTTCGCATCCGCCAGCGAGCGTCCCACCAAGGATGACATGGCGGGAATGCTTGTTTCCTCGAGCCGCAAGGCCACTTCGTCGGCCCCGGTGGTCGCCACATCCAGATAACTCACAACCGACGGACGCAAAAGCATCGATGCGATGCGCAGCCCACCCGTCACGATGGGTGACATCACGTGATCCGCACCCGCCCGGCGAAGCTTGTCTAGAGATTCCTGATAGGCGGCTCGCGCCACGATGGTCAGGCGCGGGCACATGCCGCGCGCGGTGAGACAGAGTAGGAGATTGTCTCCGTCTTCGGTCAGACACGCGGCCAATCCACTTGCCTTCTCCACGCCCGCCATGGTCAGAGTGTGCTCCTTGGTCGCGTCCTCGTTGATCAGCAAGACGTCCGGATACTGAGCTTGGATACCGGCCACTTGCGCTGGATCGCGCTCCACCAGAACGAACGGCTTCTGAGCGGTGTAGAGCTCCTCGATCACGACGCGGCCCATGCGCCCGCCGCCGCAAACGATGAAGTGATCCTTCAACTCGGAGATCTGCCTCATGATCCTACGCCTCCGCAACAACCCGGCCAGATCGAGCTCGACGATCAGCGCGGTGATGAGACCCCACCAGATTCCGAGCCCGGTAACGGCGAAACAAATCAAAACGATGGTGAACGCTCGCCCGGCGGTGGACAGAGGTTCCAACTCCATGAACCCCACCGAGCTGACTGTCGTCACCGACATATAGAGCGCGCTGAACCAGCCCCAATTCTCGATGAAGCGATAGCCAACCATACCGATGAGCACGACGACGCCGAAGTAGGCCGCCGCCCAGGCAAAACGACGTTCGAACGGTCCCAGGGCCTCGCTCAGCACCGATACTCTTTTGTGATCGGTATGAGACGGCATGGGCCCACGACGCTAAGGTCTCGATAAGCTGAAATGTATGATCAGCCGGGATCGGAAGCGCCGAATCACCTTGCGGGTGGTTGCACGGAGGCCTACTTGCGGTAGTGAAGCACGACGGCAGTGATGTTGTCCTTCCCGCCGTTTTCGTTGGCGGCGTCGACAAGAGTCTGGACGGTCTGCTCCAAGTCGTCCTTCTTATCCCGCAGGATTTCCAGTAGCTTCGCCTCGGCCACCATGCCATGCAGGCCATCGGTGCACAGCAGATACACGTCTCCATCCTTGAGCGGCTCCTCGTATACCGTCAGCTCGATGTTCTGCTTCGCTCCCACCGCCTTGGTGATGATGTTCTTCATGGGGTGGTTCTCGGCCTCGTCCGCCTGGAGCAGACCCTCCGTGAGAGCCACTTGCACCCACGAGTCGTCGGTCGTGATTTGATCGAGGGCGTCGCCCCTGAATCGGTAGGCGCGGCTGTCGCCCGCGGCGCAGAGTGTGATGTGGTCGTCCTCCACCAGCCCCGCCACGATCGTGGTCCCCATACCGGTATAGTCCTCGCGATTGTCCGCTTCCTTCCAGACCCTCTTGTTGGCAAGCATGATCGCCGTTCGCAGGCGGTTGGCATTGATGGAGATCGAGGGATCCACGCCGTACGGCCACGTGATCTCCTCATCGTCACCGGAGCGTCGCACGAAATTGGAGACAGTTTCCACCGCCAGCTTGGAAGCAACCTCGCCCGCGTTGTGTCCCCCCATGCCATCGGCGACGACGTAGAGGCCCGACTCGTCGTCGACGAACAAGGCGTCCTCGTTCAGCTGTCGACGCCGACCGATGTCGGTTACTCCAGCACTCTTAATCATTCACTCTCGCTC
>JBOGJF010000342.1:0-2873 GCA_050747785.1 Vicinamibacteria bacterium | reverse complement strand
CGCGACGAACAAGGACGTGAACATCACGAGAAACAGAAGATGATAAAGTGTGCATAACGTGGCCAGTGCCAGGAAGATCCCCGCCAAGAGGGAGTATCGGTAGCGCGGCCGTTCCCAGAGCTTCAGGAGGGACAACACGAAGAAGGGCAACCACTGCGTGCTCTGCACGTGGAAGAACATCAGGTGGCTCACTCGAAAGGGCGAGAAGGCGAAGGCGACTCCCGCCACTAGACTGGCGTGCACGTTCCTCGTGAGATGGTGACAAAGAAGGTAGGCGCCGGTCGCACTGGCCACGTAGGAAAAGAGCACCAGCACGTTGTAAGTCACCACCGGTCCCAAGAGTCTCTTGAGAGGGATGGCCAACATGAGATTGAACTCGGAAAAAGACTGTGAGGCGAGGCTTGCCCCCGTGGGATAATACACGTAGTCCGTGAAATAGGGCGACCGCAGAAGCTCCGTGACGGCTTTGTCGAACCACCACAGGTTCCACATATGTTGCCAGAGGTCTCCCATCCCCATGAGCTGCGTGTCGAGTACCAGAATCGAGGGATAGGTCACCAGAACGGAAAGGCCGACGAAGAGCCCAATGACAAGGCAGAGGTGGCGACATCCGAGGAAGGGCTCGGCGATTTTCGAGCCTTCAGGTGGTTCCGTCATGTGCCTCACGCAAGCTAGTGATTGTCGGAGATGGCATCAAGTTTTTGCAGCCGTTATCTTACCAAAACCCTGGCCCAGCGTTGACTTCGGTCTGTCGCCTGGGAAACCATACACCGAGTCGTGAATCTACCCCGCAGACCTCCCAGCTCGCAGAGAGCCATCGGTATCGCACTGATTTCTTTGCTCGGCGCGGCCTGCTCGCCCGAGGGCGCCTGGTGAGGGACGTCCGGCACTTGACCATCGCCACCGGCGGGAGAGGCGGCATCTATTTCCCACTCGACAGCGATACGTCTACGTCTTGGTTCCAGTTCTGGTGTTCGGACTCGTCTCTCAGAACCAGAAGCTGGTGGGTGGTATCACCGCGGTCCTGATCCTCGTCGCGGCGCAATCCATTTGGAACGGCTGGTCGGCATTGGAGACAAACAGGGCGAATTCAAAGTTCACTCAGATGGAACTGGACGCGCTCGCCGGATGGTGCCGCGAAAACCTCCAGCCGGATGCCGTGCTGGTTATTCACGACGTGGGGTACACCTCTCACGCGACCGACTTCCGCCTGGTCGACTTCGTCGGACTCAAGACCCCATCCAGTGTTGGCTTCCATCGACCGACTTGCGGGCAGGGCCGCGGGCAGGCCGTGCAACGAGATCGCGCTGGGATCGCGCCCCGACTACCTGGTGATGTTGCAGGGGTGGGATCGGATCTACAAAATTACGGATAGTCTTCGCTCGCGCGGGTGGCAGCTGGACGAGGTGCGACGTCCCATGGGTGAGCAGGGGTATAGCGTCTATCGACTGGGTGTCCCCACCAGCACAGGAACTAGCCGATGAAACTCCCACCGCCCGGGACTCTATCGACGTGGTTGGCAACACACCACTGGGCGGCCCCGCTCCTCCTCGGCATCCTGGCCCTCGTGCCCTATGCCAACTCGTTGACGCTCGATTTCGTCTGGGATGACCGGGCCCTGATTCTGGAGAGCCCCTACGTCCGGGATGTCCGTCATCTCGGCGAGGGGTTGGTTTCCGACTATTGGAAGAATCCCGACTATCCGGGAAGCACGCGCTTTTTCTACCGGCCGCTCATGACCTTGTCTTTCTTCATCGACTATTCCTTCTGGGGCGAGAACCCGACAGGCTTTCACGCCACGAATCTCCTTCTACACCTCATCAACGTTCTCCTGGTTTACTCTTGTTTCTCCGTCCTTGCCTCGCGCGAGCTGGCTCTCGTTTCAGCGGCCCTCTTCGCGGTTCACCCGGTACACACGGAGTCGGTGACCTGGATTTCCGGCCGGACCGATCTCCTGGCGACCGCGTTCGTCCTCGGATCGTTCCGCTGCTACCTGTCCTTGGCCAATCACTCCCACGCTCTCCTGCGGCTTTCGGCCCTCGGACTCCTCTACGCTCTGGCCCTTCTGACGAAGGAAGTGGCCATCGTTCTTGTTGTTGCCGTCGCCATTCACCAGCAATGGTTCAGCTCACCCGCCGATCCGTCGCGCCGGCGCCATAAGGCGGCCCTTTGGACCCTGGTCGGCATTGCCTTCCTCTATTCGATCGTTCGCCTTTACGTGTTGGAGATGCCTTTAGGGACCGCGGCCGCGCGTCCGTTCTCACTCCTCGTCTTCAACCTTCCGCGGCTTCTGGCCCGCTATCTACTCAGGCTGGTCTTTCCACTTCGTCTCTACGCCCACGATCCGATGGAGTGGGCTGAGCTGAACCAGTGGCCGCAAGTGCTCCTCGCATCGCTCGTCGTTTTGGCAGCGGCAGTCGGCGTTTGGGCGCTCGGAAGACGGGACCGGCTCGCCCTCATTGGAGCCGCATGGATGGGGATCTTTCTTCTCCCGGTCTTGAACGCGGGTACGTTCACCGATGTCCTCGTGGCCGAGAGGTTCCTGTACCTGCCTTCGGTGGGATTCTGCTGGCTTCTCGCGTCGGGCTATGGGTTGACCCAACCGATCGAGAGTTGGCGTCGCCCGTGCGCGGTCGCGCTGGTGGTACTCGTTCTGGCTGCGGGCGTGCGCACGTGGTTGCGCAATCCGGTTTGGAGCAACGAAATCGTACTCTTCGAGGAGATTCACCGGGGGTCCCCGAACTACTTCTTGCCGCATCGGGCTCTCGCGTCAGCGTATCTGAGGCATGGGAGGCCCGAGGCTGCGATCCAAGAGCTCGACCACGTTCTCGCGAGGGCTCCCGGCAACTGCGGCGCGCTGAACGATCTCGCTC
>JBOGJF010000341.1:0-1249 GCA_050747785.1 Vicinamibacteria bacterium | reverse complement strand
CGTAATGCATGGTCTGCTCGTGGACGTGGGCGGCGAGCTGGACGGCGATCATCCAGCCCATCGCAAGGTCATCGCCCCCCACGCGCGCGCCGAGCTTCTTATTCTTGAGCACCCCGAAGGCCCGGAGCTGCTCGATGATCTCCTCGCTGTGAATCGTTACGTCTCGATCGCGAAGGAGTCCGTTCGCGTCCGTGACCATCACGGACTTGGTTTGGTCGTTCGTGTGGTAGCCGAGCTTTGGGAGCGCCTTTCCCTCCCAGCGTTGGTACAGGTTCGGATAGAAGAGGACGGAGAGCAGAACCTGGAGCGCCGCGTATCCGCCCTTCTCATTGTTCTCGATTCCAAGCAAAGCATTGTTGTAGAGCTTCCCCAGCCAGTAGGCCACGGCGGCGAACTTGTCGGGCGTGATGATCTCGTTATAGCTCGCCACCTCTTCAAGCGACGGAACTTCGAGGACGACGAGCGCGCTCTCGTCGCCCGACTGAGGGATGCCTTGAGCGGCGTCCCCGCCGATGACGTACCGCTTAGATGGGTCGGGGTCTTTCCAGACTCTCAAGGGTCCGTACTTGTCGGCGTAGAACTTCCGGGCGGCTGAGTCCTCCTCCGGATCGTCGTCGAAGCGGTAGCGCGTGACTTTGAGCTCCTCGCCTCGGGCCTGGTCAAGATCCCTCGGATCGAAGACAGGCGAGCCCGTGGCCGCGAAGGCGTCGGCGGGAGAGGTCGGGTACTCGCTCTTGAAGACGCGGATGTCGCCGAGGCATTTCCGGTCAATCGTCTCGCGGCGCCATTGCAGGCGGCAGACGGTCTCGCGCTCAAGCCATGCCTCGTCTCCCGCTATCTCCGAATACCAGAACTTGAGCTGCTCGGCGATCTTCTTCCGCTCGATCCGCTCGTCTCCCCATCGGCTCTCCTCGCTGTCTTCGAGAACGAAGGAGAGAATCTCCTCGTCGGTGAGGTTCTTGCGGTATTCGTCGCTCGCGAGCCACGAGATGAAGATTTTTCGGAAGCCGTTATTTTTATCGTCCCAGAAGGCCTTGGCGTCGTTTTCGCCCTTGGCGGTGGTTTCGATGATGATGATCGTGCCGGGGAGCTCGGGGACGGCCTGATTGAGCGCGCCGAGGCGCTCCTTGATGTCGAGGCCGAGATCCGGCCAGAAGGCGAACTCCGAGAGCAGCGCGTAGTGATAGGTGTAAGAGCGCCCGAGCGTCGGGGCGTCGGCGGTCTGTGAATCCATGCGGGAGTTGAGGCC
>JBOGJF010000340.1:0-1521 GCA_050747785.1 Vicinamibacteria bacterium | reverse complement strand
ATGTGCTCGGTCTCCGGGACCTCACGGCGTATGATGCTCTCCATCTCCTGGGTCATCGCGTCGGTCGTTTCCAGACGTGTACCCGAAGGAAGCTCTACGCGGACGCTCACCTCGCCCTCATCGGTCTGCGGCATGAGCTCCACGCCGACCAGCGGTGTGAGCAGGAGCGATCCCACCAGTAGTCCCCCGACGCTCCAGGCTACGGTGCGGCGGTGCCCGAGCGCCCATTCGATGGCGTGCCGGTATTCCTCATCGAGCGCCGCGAGGAGTCTCCCGCTGCCGTCTACGATCCGCGCCACCGCTGGATGGCGCATGGCAAAGGGCGTTTTCAGGCTCAGGTACTTCGAACAGAGGACGGGGACGAGAGTGAGAGCCACCAGGAGCGAGCACAGGAGAGAAAAGGCGATGACATAGGAAAATTGTTGAAACATGATGCCGGACATGCCGGCCAGGAAGACCATCGGGACGAACACCGCCAGGGTGGTGAGGGTCGAGGCGACGATGGCGTTGGACACCTCCTTGGTTCCGTCGACCGACGCTGCAACCCGCGACTTTCCGGCTTCTCGGTGACGGAAGATGTTCTCCAGAACGACGATGGCGTTGTCCACCAGCATTCCTACACCGAGTGCCAGGCCCCCGAAGGACATGGTGTTCAAGGTGAAGTCGTTGAAGTACATGAGGGCGAAGGTAGAGATCACCGCCACCGGGATGGAGGCGGCTATGACCAAAGTGCTTCGGAAGTTCCGGAGGAATACGAACAGCACGAGAATCGCCAGAATCGAGCCGGAGATCGCCGAGCCGCGCACATTGTCGATCGCCGTCTGAATGAAGCTGGACTGATCGAAGATGGGCAGTACCGACAGGTCGGGGAAGTCGTCATGAAGGCGGTCGATTTCCTCCCGCACCGCGGTCGCCACCGCTACGGTGTTGGCTCCCGACTGCTTGCGCACCGCCAGGCGGATAGAGGGCAGGCCGTCCACACGCCCGGTCTGACGAATTTCCTCGAAGGAGTCTTCCACGGTGGCAACGTCCTTGGTGTAGATCGGAATGCCGTCCCGCACCGTCAGCACGACGTTTCGGATCTCTTCGATTCCCGAGAACTCTCCTTGGGTTCGCAAGAGGAGCTCGAATTCTCCTTCCAGGACCGGACCCACCGGTTCGTTCAGATTCTCCCGGCGCAGCACGTCCACCACTTGGGCTACCGAAAGGTTGTAGGCCTTCAGCTTCTCGAGGGAAAGATCCACATGGATCTCGCGTAGGAGCCCTCCACTGAGGTCGACCGCAGCCACCCCCGGTACGCGCTCGAACCGGTAGAGAATCTGGTCCTCGACGAATTGTCGAAGGTCCCGCTGGTCCCGATCGGCGGAGACCGACATCCACAGGATGGGGAATTGGGAAACGTCGAACTTGAAGAGGGAGGGAGTCTGAGCATCTTCCGGCAGGATATTACGCAGGCGGTCGAGACGCGTACGGATCTCGTTGGCCGCCTCGTCGAGATTCGTTCCCCACTCGAAGTTGACC